>NZ_JBFOCS010000037.1:0-162656 GCF_040907905.1 Aeromonas sp. s13
GCAGTTGAGGCAGTTGAGGCAGTTGAGGCAGTTGAGGCAGTTGAGGCAGTTGAGGCAGTTGAGGCAGTTGAGGCAGTTGAGGCAGTTGAGGCAGTATCAGAATGGATTAAAAGAAAAGCCGGGACAAGCCCGGCTTTTTCTTTATCACTCAGCAGCTGCTTCAGCAGCGGCCGGGCGGTCTACCAGCTCAATATAAGCCATAGGGGCGTTGTCGCCTGCACGGAAACCGCATTTCAGAATGCGAGTATAACCGCCGGCGCGCTCCAGGTAGCGCGGGCCCAGTTCATTGAACAGCTTAGCCACGATCGCGTTATCGCGAGTACGGGCAAATGCCAGGCGACGATTAGCAACGCTATCAGTCTTGGCAAGGGTGATCAGCGGTTCAACTACACGACGCAGCTCTTTTGCCTTAGGCAGAGTCGTCTTGATGATCTCATGACGAACCAGGGAGCTGGCCATGTTGCGGAACATTGCCTGACGATGGCTGCTGTTCCGGTTCAGTTGACGACCACTCAAACGATGGCGCATGACCTTATCCTTCTAACTAAATCTGTGAAACCCGTAATCTGGATTACTCGTCAGCGATGCTGGCGGGCGGCCAGTTCTCAAGGCGCATGCCAAGAGACAGACCACGGGAGGCCAACACGTCCTTGATCTCAGTCAGGGACTTCTTACCGAGGTTAGGAGTCTTAAGCAACTCAACTTCGGTACGCTGTACCAGATCACCAATATAGTGGATAGCTTCTGCCTTCAGACAGTTCGCAGAACGAACTGTCAGCTCCAAATCATCGACAGGACGTAGCAGAATCGGATCAAACTCGGGTTTCTCTTCTTTCTTCTCGGGCACGCTGACATCGCGCAGATCCACGAAGGCTTCCAGTTGCTCGGCCAAAATAGTGGCAGAACGACGGATGGCTTCTTCAGGATCCAGGGTACCATTGGTCTCCATGTCAATGACCAGCTTGTCCAAGTCGGTACGCTGTTCCACACGTGCTGCCTCAACATTGTAGGCAATACGAACGATGGGGCTGAACGCGGAGTCCAGCAGCAGGCGACCAATAGGACGCTCTTCGTCATCGTTGTGAACACGAGCAGAAGCAGGCACATAACCACGACCGCGCTGAACTTTCAGGCGCATGCTGATTTCAGCATTGGCACCAGTCAGGTGGCAGATTACGTGCTCCGGGTTTACGATCTCGACTTCATCACCGTGAGTGATATCACCAGCGGTAACGGGGCCTGTTCCAGACTTGGTCAGGGACAGAGTTACCTCGTCCTTGCCTTCCAGCTTCACAGCGATACCTTTCAGGTTGAGCAGGATTTCAAGAATGTCTTCCTGTACACCTTCTTTGCTGCTGTACTCATGCAGTACCCCGTCAATTTCGACTTCAGTAACTGCACAACCGGGCATAGATGACAGCAAAATACGACGCAGGGCGTTGCCCAGCGTGTGACCAAAGCCACGCTCGAGTGGCTCAAGAGTCACTTTCGCATGAGTCGGGCTAACTTGCTCGATGTCAACTAGCCGCGGTTTAAGAAAATCTGTTACAGAACCCAGCATTGTGTCCTCTCTTTAGAAGCTAGCTTTACTTGGAGTAAAGCTCGACGATCAGCTGTTCGTTAATGTCGGCAGACAGGTCGGAACGCTCTGGCAGACGCTTGAAAGCACCTTCCATTTTAGCGGCGTCAACCTCTACCCAAGTCGGCTTCTCACGCTGACCAGCAACTTCCAGGGAAGCTTTGATACGCGCTTGCTTCTTAGCCTTCTCACGAACGCAGATCACGTCCTCAGGGGAAACCTGGAAAGAAGGAATGTTCACAACGCGACCGTTTACCATGATGGCTTTGTGGCTCACCAGCTGACGAGATTCAGCACGGGTAGCGCCGAAGCCCATACGGTAAACAACGTTGTCCAAACGACCTTCCAGCAGCTGCAACAGGTTTTCACCGGTGTTACCCTTTTGACGGGCAGCGTCGCGGTAGTAGTTGCGGAACTGTTTTTCCAATACGCCGTAGATACGACGAACTTTTTGTTTCTCGCGCAGCTGAACACCGTAGTCGGACAGACGCGCTTTACGCGCACCGTGCTGACCAGGGGCGGTGTCAATCTTGCACTTAGAATCAATCGCACGAACACCTGACTTCAGGAAGAGGTCGGTGCCCTCACGACGGCTAAGCTTAAGCTTAGGACCGATATATCTTGCCATCTTCTTTCTCCAACAATCCTAGACCAAGTAGCTACAGCGTTATACGCGGCGCTTCTTGGGAGGACGACAACCGTTGTGCGGGATCGGAGTCACATCAGTAATGTTAGTGATGCGGAAACCAGCCGCGTTCAGGGCGCGGATGGAAGACTCACGACCGGGACCCGGACCTTTGACCATGACTTCCAGGTTCTTGACGCCATATTCTTTGGCCATCTCACCAGCGCGCTCTGCAGCTACCTGAGCAGCGAACGGGGTGGACTTACGAGAACCACGGAAACCGGAACCACCAGAAGTAGCCCAAGACAGAGCATTGCCCTGACGGTCAGTAATGGTCACGATTGTGTTGTTGAAAGATGCATGAACGTGCGCAATACCGTCGCTCACTTGCTTTTTAACGCGCTTGCGAGCACGAGTCGGAGTTTTAGCCATTTTCTACCTTCCCGTTACTTCTTGATAGCCTTGCGCGGACCCTTACGGGTACGAGCGTTGGTCTTGGTACGTTGACCACGAACAGGCAGGCTACGACGGTGACGCAAACCACGGTAGCAACCCAGATCCATCAATCGCTTGATGTTCATGGAAATCTGACGACGCAGGTCACCTTCAACGGTGAATTTACCTACTTGTTCACGCAGACTCTCGATCTGAGCTTCGTCCAGGTCTTTAATTTTCACATTCTCAGCGATACCGGCTGCGGCACAGATGGCCTTGGAGCGGGTACGACCGACGCCATAGATAGCAGTCAAAGCGATGACTGCATGCTTATGGTCAGGAATGTTAATGCCAGCGATACGGGCCACTATTCACTCCTACATATAGTAGATTACGACCACCACAAAGCCCGTGAGCGGATACGTGGCGGTCAACCAATACACAACAAAAGTTGGCTGGCTATATTAGCCAGCACAACTATTTGTTGCAAGTACTAACCGTAAAAAATTAGCCTTGGCGCTGTTTATGCTTTGGCTCGCTGCAAATCACACGCACCACACCGTGACGCTTGATGATTTTGCAGTTACGGCAGATTGCCTTAACGGAAGCACGAACTTTCATTGCTTAACTCCGTAACTACGCCGACCTTTAGCGGCCGTAGCCCTTCAGGTTGGCCTTCCTCAGGACGTCGCCATATTGATGAGACATCATATGGGTTTGTACCTGAGCCATGAAGTCCATGATAACTACCACGATAATCAGCAGCGAAGTGCCACCGAAGTAGAACTGTACGTTCCAGGCAGTCATCAAGAACTGGGGTACCAGACAGATAAAGGTTATATAGAGCGCACCTGCCAATGTCAGGCGAGTCATAACCTTATCGATGTAACGTGCTGTCTGCTCGCCCGGGCGAATCCCCGGGATAAAGGCTCCACTCTTCTTCAGATTATCTGCTGTCTCGCGGGGGTTGAACACCAGCGCGGTATAGAAGAAGCAGAAGAAGATAATGGCTGCTGCATACAGCATCTCGTAAAGCGGTTGACCCGGCTGCAGGACCATAGAGACCTGTTGCAGGATATCAGCTACTTTACCCTCACCCTGACCAAACCAGGAGGTAATGGTCCCCGGGAAGAGGATGATACTGGATGCGAAAATCGCAGGAATCACACCAGCCATATTCACTTTCAACGGCAGGTGTGTGCTTTGCGCGGCAAATACCTGGCGGCCTTGTTGACGCTTGGCATAGTTAACGACGATACGACGCTGACCACGCTCCACGAACACCACAAAGTAAGTCACTGCGAAAACAATCAAGCCCAGCAACAACAACAGCAGGATGTGCAATTCCCCTTGACGTGCCTGTTCGGCCGTAGCGCCAATGGCATGCGGCAGACCAGCAACGATACCAGTGAAAATAATCAACGAGATACCATTACCAATCCCACGCTCGGTAATCTGTTCACCCAACCACATCAAAAACATGGTACCGGTGACCAGACTCACAACCGCTGTGAAATAGAAGCCCAGACCCGGATTAGTCACGAGTCCATGCATCATATTCGGCAGACCGGTTGCAATACCAATGGCCTGGAAAGTTCCCAAAACCAGCGTGCCCCAACGGGTATATTGGCTAATCTTGCGACGGCCGGATTCACCTTCTTTCTTGAGTTCAGCAAGAGCGGGGTGAACCACTGTCAGCAGCTGGATAATGATCGATGCCGAAATGTACGGCATGATCCCCAACGCAAGAATAGAAGCACGCGAGAGTGCACCACCACTGAACATGTTGAACATCTCAATGATGGTGCCCTTCTGTTGCTGGAACAACTCGGCCAGTACGGCGGCGTCAATACCAGGAATCGGCACATAAGAGCCTGCACGGAAAACGATAATCGCCCCGAGAACGAAGAGCAGACGGCTCTTCAGTTCACTCAGACCACCCTGTGCTTTAACATCCAATCCTGGTTTCTTAGCCATTGTACTGATTATTCCTCGATTTTACCGCCAGCGGCCTCGATGGCTGCGCGTGCACCTTTGGTGACGGACAGACCACGAACGGTCACAGCACGGTCAATGTTGCCTGACAGAACAACTTTAGCGAACACGATGTTCTTAGTAACAACACCGGCTTGCTTCAGAGTGCTCAGGTCGACCACATCACCTTCTACCAGGGCGATTTCGTTCAGACGCACTTCGGCAGAAACCAAAGATTTGCGAGAGAAGAAACCGAACTTCGGCAGACGGATTTTCAAAGGCATCTGGCCGCCTTCGAAACCGTTGCGGACTTTACCGCCACCGGAACGAGAGGTTTGGCCTTTAACACCACGACCACCAGTCTTGCCCAGGCCGGAGCCGATACCACGACCACGACGTTGTTTTTCAGGCTTGGAACCAGCGGCCGGAGACAGAGTGTTCAGACGCATGCTTAGCCCTCCACCTTAACCATGTAATAAACCTGGTTGATCATGCCGCGTACGCAAGGAGTATCTTCCAGCTCAACGGTGTGACCAATGCGACGCAGACCCAGACCACGCAGAGTCGCCTTGTGCTTTGGCAGACGGCCGATAGAGCTGCGAGTTTGAGTTACTTTTACAGTGTTAGCCATGTCGCATTACCCCAGAATTTCTTCAACGCGCAGACCACGCTTGGCAGCGATCTGTTCCGGTGATTGACCGTGAACCAGAGCGTCTACAGTAGCGCGAACAACGTTGATTGGGTTGGTGGAACCGTAGGTCTTGGCCAGCACGTTGTGGATACCGGCAACTTCCAGAACAGCACGCATAGCGCCGCCTGCAATGATACCAGTACCTTGGGAGGCCGGCTTCATGAACACGGTGGAGCCAGAGTGAACACCACGCACCGGGTGGTGCAGAGTGCCGTTGTTCAGCTCAACCTTGTTCAGGTTACGCTTAGCCTGTTCCATTGCTTTTTGAATAGCAGCCGGAACTTCACGGGCTTTACCGTAACCGTAACCTACACGGCCGTTACCATCACCTACCACGGTCAACGCGGTGAAGGACATGATACGACCACCTTTAACAGTTTTCGAAACACGGTTTACTGCAATGAGCTTTTCTTGCAGTTCGCCGGCTTGAGATTCGACTTTAGCCATCTTCGACTCCTAGCTTAGAACTGAAGACCAGCGTCACGTGCGGCAGCTGCCAGGGCAGCGATGCGACCGTGATACTTGAAACCGGAACGATCGAAAGATACGTTCTGAACGCCTTTGGCAATAGCACGCTCAGCGATAGCCTTACCTACAGCGGTAGCAGCATCTGCGTTACCGGTGTATTTCAGAGCTTCACTGATGGCTTTCTCTACTGTGGAAGCAGAGGCCAGAACTTCGGAACCGTTGGCTGCAATAACCTGCGCATAGATATGACGCGGGGTACGGTGAACAACCAGACGGGTAGCTCCCAGTTCCTGCATCTTTTTCCGAGCACGAGTAGCACGACGGAGACGAGCTGCTTTCTTGTCCATAGTGTTACCTTACTTCTTCTTAGCTTCTTTAGTACGCACTTGCTCGTTGGCATAGCGTACACCCTTGCCCTTGTAGGGCTCCGGAGCGCGGTAAGCACGGATATCGGCGGCGACTTGGCCAACCAGCTGCTTGTCGACGCCACGCAGAACGATTTCTGTAGCAGTCGGGCACTCAGCGGTCACACCAGCCGGCAGCGCATGCTCTACCGGGTGAGAGAAGCCCAGAGCCAGCGCAACAGCATTGCCCTTGATGGAGGCTTTATAACCTACACCAACCAGCTGCAGCTTGCGCTCGAAGCCTTGGGTAACACCGATTACCATGTTGTTGACCAATGCACGGGCAGTACCGGCCTGAGCGTCAGCACCAGCGATGCTGCCGCGCGGGGCGAACTTCAGTACATTGTCTTCTTTGGTCACTTCTACACCGGCGTGAATAGAGCGAACCAGAGAACCTTTACCACCTTTGATGGTCAGTTCCTGGCCGTTCAGAGTCACCTCTACGCCAGCAGGAATAGTGACGGGTGCCTTAGCAACACGAGACATTTCCTACCTCCTATTAAGCGACGTAGCAGATGATCTCACCGCCCATGCTTGCTTTGCGAGCAGCACGGTCAGTCATCACACCTTTAGACGTGGACACGATAGCAACACCGAGACCGCCCATAACTTTCGGCAGATCAGTAGTGCGCTTGTAAATACGCAGGCCTGGACGGCTTACGCGTTGGATCAGTTCTACAACTGGCTTGCCCTGGAAATATTTCAGTTCAATTTCCAGTTCCGGCTTCACGTCACCAGCTACGGAGTAGCCAGCGATGTAACCTTCTTCTTTCAGCACTTTGGCGATAGCCACTTTCAGCTTGGAAGAAGGCATGGAAACCGCAACTTTGCTCGCCGCCTGACCGTTACGGATGCGGGTCAGCATATCCGCGATCGGATCTTGCATGCTCATAAGTCTAACTCCCGAGATTCGTTACCAAGAAGCCTTCTTCAGGCCCGGAATTTCGCCCTTCATGGCATGCTCACGCACCTTGATGCGAGACAGGCCAAACTTGCGCAGGAAACCGTGCGGACGACCAGTAATATTGCAACGGTTACGCTGGCGGGACGGACTGGAATCACGGGGCAGCTGTTGCAGTTGCAGTACAGCATCCCAACGCGCTTCTTCAGAAGCGTTCATGTCAACGATGATAGCTTTCAGCTCGGCACGCTTGGTCGCGTACTTGGCTACCAGCTTGGCACGCTTTGCTTCGCGCGCTTTCATGGATGTTTTAGCCATAACCCTAACCTTACTTGCGGAATGGGAAGTTAAAGGCAGCCAGCAGAGCACGGCCTTCTTCATCGGTATTCGCGGAAGTGGTGATGGTGATATCCAGACCACGGACGCGATCGACTTTGTCATAGTCGATTTCCGGGAAGATGATCTGCTCACGCACGCCCATGGAGTAGTTACCACGACCGTCGAACGCTTTAGCGTTCAGGCCACGGAAGTCACGGATACGCGGTACGGAGATGCAGATCAGCCGTTCCAGGAACTCCCACATACGCTCGCCACGCAGGGTTACTTTACAACCTATCGGGTAGCCTTCACGAATCTTGAAGCCCGCAACAGATTTGCGAGCTTTGGTGATCAGCGGCTTCTGACCGGAAATGGCAGCCATATCGGCAGCAGCATTTTCCAGCAACTTCTTGTCAGAGATCGCTTCACCAACACCCATGTTCAGGGTGATTTTCTCGATCCGAGGGACTTGCATGATAGTCTTGTAACCGAACTGCTTGGACAGTTCATTTACTACATCGGATTTGTAGTAATCATGCAGTTTCGCCATCGTTAAACTCCAATTACTTCACAAGTTCGCCGGTGGATTTGAAGAAACGGACTTTTTTGCCGTCTTCAATCCGGAAACCAACGCGGTCAGCTTTGCCAGTGGCAGAGTTGAACAGCGCTACGTTTGATACATCGATGGGGGCTTCTTTGGTGACGATACCGCCAGCCTGACCCAGTGCGGGTACCGGCTTCTGGTGTTTCTTCACCTGGTTGATGCCTTCCACGATTACCTTACCTTTTGCAATCAGGACTTGAGTGACTTTGCCACGCTTGCCCTTGTCTTTGCCGGTAAGAACAATCACTTCGTCTTCGCGACGGATTTTAGCTGCCATCGTTCGACTCCTTACAGTACTTCGGGTGCCAGGGACACAATCTTCATGAACTTCTCATTACGCAGTTCACGGGTCACCGGGCCAAAAATACGAGTACCGATTGGCTGTTGGTTGTTGTTAAGCAACACAGCCGCATTGTTGTCGAAACGGATGACAGAGCCGTCCGGACGACGAACGCCTTTACGGGTGCGTACGACCACCGCGTTATACACATCACCTTTCTTCACTTTACCGCGAGGAATGGCTTCCTTGATGGAAACCTTGATGATGTCGCCGATGCCGGCGTAACGGCGGTGCGAGCCACCCAGAACCTTAATACACATTACACTGCGAGCGCCGGAGTTGTCGGCAACACCCAGCATACTTTGCATCTGGATCATCTTAGTGCTCCGCTTTGTTTACTTCTTATCCCTAATGGGATCTGGCTGCCTTCAAAAGGCGCGAAACTATAACACAGGATTTTCAGAAAAGGTAGCCTAAAAAACAAACGGCCCCTGAAAGGGGCCGCTTGGACTACAAAGTACCGATTAGGCCTTTTCTACAACGGCAACCAGGGTCCAGGACTTGGTCTTGGACAGCGGGCGGCATTCGCGGATTTCCACGAGGTCGCCAGCTTTGCACTCGTTGTTTTCGTCATGCACGTGCAGCTTGGTAGTGCGCTTGATGATCTTACCGTAGATCGGGTGCTTTACCTTGCGCTCGATAGCAACAGTGATGGACTTGTCCATCTTGTCGCTGATTACACGACCTTGCAGAGTACGGATCTTGTCAGTCATTACGCACCTGCCTTCTCAGTCAGTACAGTCTTGATACGTGCGACGTCACGACGCACTTGTTTCAGAGTGTGAGTCTGAGCCAGCTGGCCGGTGGACGCTTGCATGCGCATGTTGAATTGCTCACGCAGCAGGCCCAGCAGCTCCTGGTTCAGTTCTTCGACGCTCTTTTGACGCAGATCTTGGGCTTTCATCACATCACCGTCTTAATTACGAAAGTGGTCTGAACAGACAGCTTAGCTGCGGCCAGGGCAAACGCTTCACGCGCCAGAGCCTCAGGTACACCGTCCATCTCGTACAGAACCTTGCCAGGCTGGATCGGGCAAACCCAGTATTCCACGTTACCCTTACCTTTACCCATACGAACTTCGAGGGGCTTTTCGGTGATGGGTTTGTCCGGGAACACACGGATCCAGATCTTACCTTGACGCTTAACGTGACGGGTCATGGCACGACGGGCTGCTTCGATTTGACGAGCAGTCAGTTGACCACGGGATGTCGCCTTCAGGCCAAAGGTACCGAAGGATACTTCGTTACCAGAGGTGGCCAGACCGCGGTTACGACCCTTGTGGGTCTTGCGGAATTTAGTACGCTTAGGTTGCAACATTTACCGAATCTCCTTACTTAGCAGCGCGGCGCTTGTTGTCACGCTTGGGCTTTGCAGGAGCTTGCTCTTGAGCAGCGGCAGCGTTAACAGCAGCCAGACCGCCCAGAACTTCGCCCTTGAAGATCCAAACTTTAACGCCGATCACACCGTAAGTGGTGTGGGCTTCAGAAGTTGCGTAGTCGATGTCGGCACGCAGGGTGTGCAACGGCACACGACCTTCACGGTACCATTCGGTACGCGCGATTTCAGCGCCGCCCAGACGACCGGAAACTTCCACTTTGATGCCCTTGGCACCCAGGCGCATTGCGTTCTGTACGGCGCGCTTCATAGCACGACGGAACATTACACGACGCTCCAGCTGGGAAGTGATGCTGTCGGCAACGAGTTTGCCATCCAGCTCCGGCTTGCGGACTTCGGAAATGTTGATCTGAGCAGGCACGCCAGCAATAGTGGCTACAGCTTTGCGCAGCTTCTCAACGTCTTCGCCTTTCTTACCGATTACAACACCCGGACGAGCGGTGTGAATGGTCACACGGATGCTCTTGGCCGGACGCTCAATGGTGATCTTGGACAAGGACGCGTTTTTCAGTTCCTTGGTCAGGAACTGGCGTACTTGAAAATCGCTGTACAGGTTGTCAGCGAAGTCTTTGGTGTTCGCGAACCAGGTAGAATTCCAAGGCTTGGTAATACCCAGGCGAATGCCATTAGGATGTACTTTCTGACCCATTGCTTATCTCCCAGCCTTAGCGTCGGATACCACTACAGTGATGTGAGCGGTACGCTTGAGGATACGATCCGCACGACCTTTGGCACGCGGACGGATGCGCTTCATGGAGGGACCTTCGTCGACCATGATAGTAGCAACACGCAGCGCGTCGATATCGGCGCCTTCGTTGTGCTCAGCGTTTGCAATGGCAGATTCCAGCACTTTCTTAACCAGCACTGCAGCCTTTTTCGGGCTGAAGGTCAGGATATTCAGAGCCTTGTCTACGGACAGACCACGTACTTGATCGGCTACCAGACGAGCTTTCTGGGCAGAAGTACGGGCATAACGGTGTTTAGCGATAGCTTCCATCATTTATCCCTTAGCGCTTCTTAGCCTTCTTATCAGCAGCATGGCCGCGATAAGTACGAGTCGGTGCGAATTCACCCAGTTTGTGACCGATCATTTCTTCGGTAACGAAAACCGGAACGTGCTGACGACCATTATGGACAGCGATGGTCAAACCGATCATGTTCGGGATGATCATTGAACGACGGGACCAGGTTTTAACCGGCTTTTTATCCCCGCTTTCCACCGCTTTCTCTACCTTCTTCAGCAAGTGCAGGTCAATAAATGGACCCTTCTTGAGAGAACGTGGCATGGTGATTCCTCTATGTTAACAATTACTTGTTACGACGACGTACGATGTACTTGTCGGTACGCTTGTTCTTACGGGTCTTGAAGCCTTTAGCCTTCTGGCCCCATGGGGACACAGGCTGCATGCCCTTGTTACGACCCTCACCACCACCGTGCGGGTGGTCAACCGGGTTCATCGCCATACCGCGAACGGTCGGACGAATACCACGCCAGCGGTTTGCACCGGCTTTACCCAGTTGACGCAACATGTGCTCGGAGTTACCGACTTCACCGATGGTAGCGCGGCACTCGGCCAGAACTTTACGTACTTCGCCGGAACGCAGACGCAGAGTTACATAGTTACCTTCACGAGCCAGGATCTGGATGAAAGTACCAGCGGAACGAGCCAGCTGGGCACCTTTACCAGGCTTCATCTCTACAGCGTGAACGGTAGAACCAACCGGGATGTTGCGCATCGGCAGGGCGTTACCTACCTTGATGGCTGCATCAGCACCAGAAGCGATCGCGTCACCAGCTTTCAGGCCTTTCGGAGCCAGGATGTAACGACGCTCACCGTCTGCATACAACACCAGTGCGATGTTAGCGGTACGGTTCGGATCGTATTCCAGGCGCTCTACTTTAGCCGGGATACCGTCTTTGTCGCGCTTGAAGTCGACGATACGGTAGTGCTGCTTGTGACCACCACCGATATGACGGGTAGTGATACGGCCGTTGTTGTTACGACCACCGGACTTGCTTTTGCTGTCCAGCAGAGCGGCGAAGGGCTTGCCCTTGTACAGCTCTTGATTGACGATCTTGACGACGTGGCGGCGGCCCGGAGAAGTAGGCTTGCACTTAACGATTGCCATTTTTGAGAACTCCTCTTACTCGGCTGCGCCCATGAAGTCGATGTCCTGACCAGCTTTCAGGGTCACATAAGCCTTTTTCCAATCGGAACGACGGCCTACGCGTGCACCTGCGCGCTTGGTCTTACCCTTCATGTTCAGGGTACGGACGGTCTCAACTTCGACCTCGAACAGTTTCGCAACTGCAGCTTTGACTTCCGCCTTGGTAGCATCAACAGCAACTTTGAACACGATAGTGTTCTGCTTTTCTGCAACCATGGTGCTCTTTTCAGAGATGTGCGGAGCCTTCAGAACTTTCAGCAGACGCTCTTCACGGATCATGCCAGCATCTCCTCGATTTGCTTAACTGCGTCAGCAGTCATCAGAACCTTGTCGAAAGCGATCAGGCTGACCGGGTCGATACCGGCAACGTCACGCACGTCAACTTTGTACAGGTTGCGAGCAGCCAGGAACAGGTTCTCATCGACTTCAGCAGTCACGATCAGAACGTCAGTCAGTTCCATTTCTTTCAGCTTGGCGATCAGTTCTTTGGTCTTCGGAGCTTCGATGCCGAACTTCTCAACAACGATCAGGCGCTCTTGACGTACCAGCTCGGACAGAATGCTACGGATAGCGCCGCGGTACATCTTCTTGTTTACTTTCTGGCTGTGATCTTGCGGCTTAGCAGCAAAAGTCACACCACCGGAACGCCAGATGGGCGAACGGATGGAGCCAGCACGGGCACGACCAGTACCCTTCTGACGCCACGGCTTTTTGCCGCCACCAGACACTTCAGAGCGAGTCAGCTGCGCACGAGTACCCTGACGGGCACCAGCGGCATATGCAACGACGACCTGGTGAACCAGAGCTTCGTTGAATTCGCGCCCGAAGGTAGTCTCGGAAACTTCAAGAGCGCTCTTGGCGTCTTTCATTACCAATTCCATTACTATCTCCTCAGACGTTACGCTTTGACGGCAGGTTTGACGATCACGTTGCCGTTGGTTGCACCCGGTACTGCACCTTTGATGAGCAGCAGGTTGCGTTCAGCGTCAACACGAACCAGTTCCAGGTTCTGAGTCGTTACACGCTCAGCACCCATGTGACCAGCCATCTTTTTGCCCTTGAATACACGACCCGGAGTCTGGTTCTGACCGATAGAACCCGGAACGCGGTGAGACAAGGAGTTACCGTGGGTCATATCCTGGGTGCGGAAGTTGTGGCGCTTAACAGTACCAGCAAAGCCCTTACCTTTGGATGTGCCGGTAACGTCTACCAGCTTAACGTCAGCGAGAAGATCTACTTTCAGCTCGCTACCAACAGTGAAAGTTTCACCGTTGTTCAGGCGGAATTCCCACAGACCGCGACCGGCTTCTACACCAGCTTTGGCGAAGTGGCCAGCTTCCGGCTTGGTCACACGGCTGGCTTTCTTGGCGCCAGTGGTAACCTGAATAGCGTTGTAGCCGTCGGTTTCTACAGATTTGACCTGAGTTACACGGTTAGCTTCAACTTCGATAACAGTCACCGGGATAGAAACGCCATCTTCAGTGAAGATGCGAGTCATACCCACTTTGCGACCTACAAGACCGATTGTCATTGTTATCAACCTCTTTCCGTAATTAACCCAGGCTGATCTGGACGTCTACACCAGCTGCCAGATCCAGACGCATCAGGGCGTCTACGGTCTTGTCAGTCGGCTCAACGATGTCTACCAGACGCTTGTGAGTGCGGATCTCGTACTGATCACGCGCATCTTTGTTGACGTGCGGGGAGATCAGGACGGTGAAGCGCTCTTTGCGAGTCGGCAGCGGAATAGGACCGCGAACCTGCGCGCCAGTGCGCTTAGCAGTTTCAACGATTTCCGCAGTGGATTGATCAATCAGGCGATGATCAAAAGCCTTCAGGCGGATACGGATTCTTTGGTTCTGCATTGACAGAGCTCCAATAGATAAAAGAACACAAATCAACACCGCCCGACCGAGATTGCTCCCGCCAGAGGTGTGATTTTTCACGTTTCCCCCCATATCGGGAGGACTGTATGGCTGGCTCCTGTAAACAGGAAACTCAGCAGCAGACATATCGTCTGGCTTACCTCATGGGTAAGCGGAGGGGATTATACGGATTTTTCAAATTTGCGCAAGGGAGAGCGAACAGATTATGCGCAGTTTTATGTGACAGATGGATCTCGCCTGCGGCAACGCACTCTGCAGCCAACACCCAAGTAACGACAATGTTACAAGCAGACTGGTAGACTGTGTGCTTGCCTCTGTCAGTGGAACGACATCCCATGCTCAAAGATCAAAAGAAAGCCTATCAGTATGGCCTTTGCGCCGTTGCCCTCTGGTCGACGGTCGCCACAGCCTTCAAGATCTCCCTCGCCTATTTCGAACCTGTGCAACTGTTGCTTGTGGCCGCCTTCACCTCGACTCTCACACTGACAGCCGTCGTCGCCAAACAGGGCAAACTACCGCTGCTGGGGAGCTACATCAAGGCCCGCCCTTTCTACTACCTGACTCTGGGCGTGCTGAACCCCTTTCTCTATTACCTGTTGCTGTTCAAGGCCTATGACCTGCTGCCCGCCCAGCAGGCACAGACCCTCAACTACACCTGGGCCATTACCCTCAGTCTGCTGGCCGTCCCTTTCCTCGGCCAGAAGCTGCGTCGGCGTGATGGCGTCGCCATCGTGCTGGGATATTTTGGCGCACTGGTGATCGCCACCAGAGGCGATGTATTCGGCCTCCAGTTCGACAGCCCCCTCGGCGTGACGCTGGCGCTGGTCTCGACCCTCATCTGGGCCAGCTACTGGATCCTCAACACCCGCAATCAGGGCGATCCCATTGTCAGCCTGTTGCTCGGCTTTATGATCAGCCTGCCTTTTATCGTCGTGGCAACCTGGTTGCTCTCCGATTTTGCCATGACCGCCTGGCAGGGATGGGCTGGTGCCATCTATGTGGGACTGTTCGAAATGGGCTTCGGTTTCGTGCTCTGGCTGATGGCGCTGCGCCATGCCACCAACACGGCCCCCATCAGCAATCTCATCTTCATCTCGCCGTTTGCCTCACTGGTACTGCTCAACCTGTTGATCGGCGAAGCCATCCATCCGGCCACCCCCATCGGGTTGGCGCTCATCGTTGCCGCCCTGCTGATCCAGCAGCTCAAGTACGGCAAACGCTATCGAGCATCAGTCGAAACCAAGAGCTGACCATGCAGAAGGGCGTATCCACGGATACGCCCTTCTCTCAATCCATCCACTCCTGTGGCTGATGTTTCGGCAGCCGCATCTCGACCAGCAGGCCGCCGAGATCCGAACTTCCCAACCGGATAGTGCCATGGTGCTGGGCGACTATCTTGGCCACGATGGCCAACCCCAAGCCACTGCCGCCGACGGTCCGCGCCACATTCCCCTGAGTAAACGGCTTGAGCACCCGGGAATAGTCCTGCTCCGGAATGCCGGGGCCATCATCGGAGAGACGCAGGCGAACCCAGTGCCCGTCGTCCTTGAGCTCGGCATGCAAGCGGCTCGCCCCATAACGCTGCGAGTTGCTTGAGAGGTTGTTCAACACCCGCCGGATACTGACCGGATTGCAGGCCACCCGCACCGCCTCTTGCGGCAGCGCCAGATCAACTTCCAGCCCCTGCTCCGAGTAGATCAGCAAGGTATCGTGCACCAGCTGGGTCAGATCGATCGGCTCCAGATCCTGGCCCTCATCCGGGCGGATGTAATCGATGAACTGATCGATGATGGCATTGGACTCATCGATGTCGGCGTTGATGCTCTCCTTGAGGCACTCGTCACCGGAGGACATCATCTCGGTCGCCAGCCGGATGCGGGTCAGCGGAGTGCGCAGATCGTGGGAAACCCCCGCCATCATCAGGTTACGCTCTTCGATCAGGCTCTTGATGGAGTGCGACATATGGTTGAAGGTGCGGGTCAGTCGCCTTACTTCCCGTGATCCCAGCTCCCCCAGCGCCTCGGGGAAATGGCCTCTGGCCACCGCAACTGCACCAGCCTCGAGATCCTCGAGCGGGCGCACCAGCTGCCGTGCAAAGCGCCAGGCCGCAAACAGGGTGATCACCAGCAGCACGCTCAGATAGATGATGAGGGGTTCGATATCGTCATCTTCAATCTCGGTCAGCGGGATCCGTACCCAGATTTTGCTGGCCTGCGGCGGCTGGATCCAGATGATGTAGTGATCCTGGATCTCGACCCGCACCTTGGCCGGGCCACCCAGCTCGCGACTGATGTTCTCCTCCAGATAGGGGTATGGCTTGGCCTCGTTGAAGCCATGTTGCACCGCCTCGCTCTGGGTATAGATATCGGTACCGGTCGTCACATAGACCAGCGCCTCGGCATCTTCGCTCAGCGCCAGTTGTTCCGTGTTGACCGGAAAGATCAGCTTGACCTGATTGGCCAGCAAGTGACTGATCTGCTTGACGGTTGGCGCCAGCAGATAGTTGTAGAAGGTGACGTAGGAGACCGCTTGATAGACCACCAGGACGGCAGCCAGAAACCAGAGCATGCGCGAGAACATGCTGCCGACCTTTTTCATGCACCGTCACCATCTGGCACGAACACATACCCCAGACCCCAGACAGTCTGCAGGTAGCGGGGCTGGGCCGGATCCTGCTCCAGCAGGCGGCGCAGGCGAGAGACCTGCACGTCGATGCTGCGCTCGGTGGCGGTGTATTCACGGCCACGGGCCAGATTCATCAGCTTGTCGCGGGAGAGCGGCTCGCGCGGATGGCTGACCAGCACTTTGAGCACCGCAAATTCACCGCTGGTGAGCGCCATCGGTTCGCCATCCCGACTCAGCTCGCGGGTCGCGAGATTGAGCTGGAAGGCACCGAAGTTGACCACCTTTTCTGCAGCAGAAGGAGCCCCCGGCAGCTCGACGGTATGGCGGCGCAGCACGGCACGGATCCGCGCCAGCAGTTCGCGGGGGTTGAACGGCTTGGGCAGATAGTCATCGGCCCCCATCTCGAGCCCGACGATGCGATCCACTTCATCCCCCTTGGCGGTGAGCATCAGAACAGGGATCTGGTTGCCCGCTTCCCGCAGACGGCGGCAGATGGAGAGCCCATCCTCCCCCGGCAGCATCAGGTCGAGCACCATCAGGCTGAAGTTTTCACGAGTCAGCAAGCGATCGGCCTGCTCGCCATTAGCTACGCCGCGCACTACGAATCCCTGCTCGGTGAGATAGCGTTCCAACAGGGAACGTAATTTCAGGTCATCGTCCACGACCAGGACCTTGTATTGCTGCTGACTCATTGCTTTGCCTCTTCATTCTTTAGCTGCCCCCAATACTAGGGGGGGATATAGCGGGAGCAAAGCACAAATATGTTACCGGTTATTACCCATCCCGAGAGCGTGACGGCCATCAAGTCACTGCGCTGGCCAGCGACTCCCTGAATGGCGCCAGCCGAGCCATCACGATTTCCCTCGACAGCAAGAGGACAAAAGCTAATATTCCCGAGCAGTTAGCGATGAATACCCCTCTTTGACCAGGTCCGCATCACCATGAAGACAAAGCTGATCACCCGCGAAGGCTACAACAAGCTGAAAGAAGATCTCGATTTCCTCTGGCGCCAGGAGCGCCCCGAGGTCACCAAGAAGGTGGCATGGGCCGCCAGTCTGGGGGATCGCAGCGAAAATGCCGACTACCAGTACAACAAGAAGCGGCTGCGGGAGATCGACCGGCGGGTGCGTTACCTGCGCAAGTGCCTCGAAGAGCTGGGGATCGTCGACTATGCCCCCGCGCAGGAGGGCAAGGTCTTCTTCGGCGCCTGGGTCGAGGTGGAAAACGAAGAGGGCGAGACCAAGCGCTTTCGCATCGTCGGCTATGACGAGATCTTCGAGCGCAAGGATTACATCTCCATCGACTCCCCCATGGCCCGCGCCCTGCTCAAGAAAGAGGTCGGTGATGAGGCCATCGTCCGTACGCCAGTTGGTGACGTCTGCTGGTATATCAACGAGATCAGCTACCCCAAATAGCCGGACTGCTTGCCACAGGCACATCCTGAGTCACAGGTGCAATGGCAAGATAAACGCCCTCCCCTGCGACTTTATCAGTCTGACGGGTGCAGACCCCGGCGCAGGGTGGCATCCCGCAACACGACCCCATATAGTGCTCACACTTGGCGCCTGATGGCGCGGACTCGACCACAGAGGCCCTCAACAACATCATGATGCAAACCATAGAGAGACAGATTGCCGGTGAGCTCAATGCTCGCCCCGAGCAGGTGCAGGCCGCAGTGCGCCTGCTGGATGAAGGCTCGACCGTACCCTTTATCGCCCGTTACCGTAAAGAGGTGACCGGCGGTCTGGACGACAGCCAGCTACGTACTCTGGAGAGCCGCCTCGGCTATCTGCGTGAACTGGAAGATCGCCGTCAGGTGATCATTCGCTCCATCGAAGAGCAGGGCAAACTGACCCCCGAGCTGATGCGCGAATTGAATGGCGCCGACAGCAAGACCCGGCTGGAAGATCTCTACCTCCCCTACAAGCCCAAACGCCGCACCAAGGGGCAGATGGCGATCGAAGCCGGGTTGGAGCCGCTGGCCAACCTACTGCTCAGCGACCCGATGCAGGATCCCGAGCAAGCGGCTGCCGCCTTCCTCAATCCCGAACAGGGCATTGCCGACAGCAAAGCGGCTCTCGATGGTGCCCGCTATATCCTGATGGAGCGCTTCGCCGAGCAGGCCGACCTGCTGGAGAAGCTGCGCGACTACCTGTGGCAGAATGCCACCCTGCGCGCCCGCGTGGTGGCAGGCAAGGAGCAGGAAGGGGCCAAGTTCAAGGACTATTTCGAACACGACGAACCCCTGCACAAGGCCCCCTCCCACCGGGTGCTGGCCATGCTGCGCGGCCGCAATGAAGGGATCCTCAATCTGGCTCTGGTAACCGGTAACGACGAGAGTGCCAGCCCCTGCGAAGGGATCATTGCCCACCACCTCAAGCTCAATCTGCAGAACCGCCCGGCCGACAAATGGCTGCAGGGGGTGGTGAGCTGGACCTGGAAGATCAAGTTGTCACTTCAGATGGAGACCGAACTGATCGGCCGCATCCGCGAATCGGCAGAGGAGGAGGCGATCAAGGTGTTCGCCATGAACCTCAAGGATCTGCTGATGGCGGCCCCGGCCGGCATGCGCTGCACCATGGGGCTGGATCCGGGCATCCGCACCGGCGTCAAGGTTGCCGTGGTGGATGCCACCGGCAAGCTGGTCGATCACGCCACCATCTATCCGTTCGAACCAAAACGCCAGATTGATCAAAGCCTCAAGACCCTGAGCGAGCTGTGCCAGAAACACAAGGTCGAGCTCATCAGCATCGGCAACGGCACCGCCTCGCGGGAGACCGACCGGCTGGTCAGTGACCTGTTCGAGCGCTACCCCGCCGCCAAGGCGCAGAAGATAGTAGTGAGCGAAGCAGGGGCCTCGGTCTACTCCGCCTCGGAGCTTGCCTCTCAGGAGTTCCCGGATCTCGACGTCTCGATCCGTGGCGCCGTCTCCATCGCCCGCCGCCTGCAAGACCCGCTGGCCGAACTGGTCAAAATCGACCCCAAGAGTATCGGGGTCGGCCAGTATCAGCACGACGTCGGCCAGAGCCAGCTGGCCCGCCGACTGGATGCAGTGGTCGAGGATTGCGTGAACGCGGTCGGGGTCGATGTGAACACCGCCTCGGTCGCCCTGCTCAACCGGGTTTCCGGCCTCTCCCAGACGTTGGCCCAGAACATCGTCGCCTACCGGGATGAGCACGGAGCCTTCAAGAGCCGTCAGCAGTTGCTGAAAGTGAGCCGCCTCGGCCCCAAAGCCTTCGAACAGTGCGCCGGCTTCCTGCGCATTCGCGGCGGCAGCAATCCCCTCGACAGCTCAGCGGTGCACCCGGAGTCCTATCCGGTGGTGGAGCGGATCATCGCCAAGCTGGAGCAGACAGTGGAGAGCCTGCTCGGCAACAGCAGCCTGCTGCGCAGCCTGAAACCGGCCGATTACACCGATGAGCAATTCGGCGTACCTACCGTCACCGACATCATCGGCGAGCTGGACAAGCCGGGCCGCGACCCGCGCCCCGAGTTCAAAACCGCGACCTTCAAGGAAGGTGTGGAGCAGATCAGCGACCTGGTGCCCGAGATGGTACTGGAAGGGGTGGTCACCAACGTCACCAACTTCGGCGCCTTCGTCGATATCGGTGTTCATCAGGACGGGCTGGTGCACATATCCTCCTTGACCGACCGTTTCGTCAAAGATCCCCGCGAGGTGGTCAAGGCGGGCGACATTGTGCGGGTCAAGGTGCTGGAAGTGGACGCCCCGCGCAAGCGGATCAGCCTGACCATGCGCCTCGACGAGAAAGCGGGGCAAGCTTCCCGCAAGCCGGCTGAAGCGCGCAACAGCAGTACTGGCAACGCCAAGCCAAGAAATGAGCCGCGCCAAAGCCCCCCTATGGGTGGTGCCATGGGTAACGCCTTCGCGGCAGCGCTCTCCAAAGCGAAAAAGTAACGACACCGTCCGGAACGTCTCTAAATGCAAAAAGCCCCGCAAGGGGCTTTTTTACACGCAAAGCTCAGGATCACTGCGTCAGGGCAGCAAGAATGCTCTCGGGCTCTCCATGCTGGGCCAGCACCTCCCGCAGCCGGTTGAATGCCTTGCAGGCCTCTTGCGGATACTTGCCGTAAGAGACGACGCCGGTGTGGCTCCAGCCTGCCGCCAGCATCACTTTCTTCTTGAAACTGGTTCCTTCAGTTCCCCCTCCTCCGAGCTGCATCAGAAACTGCTCCATCTGCAGGTGGGGGGGCGGTACACGGGAGAAGGTGGTGAAATCTTCCGCTTTGACTTCATCGAAATGCATGACAGCTCCTGTGGAATTGGAATGGGCCTGATCTTCAGGTTAGTTGCAAAACAGGCAAAGCAGCTGAAAGTTTGGCGAGGGTGATTCAGATATGCAGACTGAGGGACTGGGTCGAGGCCGGGCTGACAGCCTGTCGATAGTGGCCCGCGATGACGCTGTTGCGCTTGTCCATATAGGCACTCAGCACACCGCCCGATTTCGCGCTCTGCTCGGCCATCAGCTCTTTGCGTGCCTTGGCCTCACTCGCGGCGGCGCTGCGCGCGACGGCCAGATCCTGCGCGGAAGGCTCGGCAGGCGCCAGCGCTGCAGCGCGGATCTGCTGCATCTTGGCGATGGTAGCCGCAGGGTCACCGGGTACGACACTGGTATCGATCTGGACTTCGCCACCCGTTGCATAACGCTTGCCATCCGGCCCTTGCGTAAACTGATAGGTGGGCGAGCTGGCGTACTCTCCACCCGCAGACTGGTGCGCCTGCTCGTGAGTGCGCACCTCCTTGTCACGCTCGGCAAGATCCTGAACCTGCTGCTCTTGCCGCTGTTGCTGCTCCTGCTGTTTGGGATCTTGCTGCTTGCGCTGCCCATCCTCACCGGTGGCCTCGACAAAGCGATTATCTGGCAGTGTCGTCGGGGCTAATTGCCCGGTTTCACGGCTGTTCTGGGAGGTCTGATTGCTGGAGGCCTGAGCGGCTTTGGATTTCTCTTTCTGGGAGCCGACTTCGGATTCGGCAACGGAGGCTTGGCCCGCCCGGGCCTGCGGGATCAGTTCTGCCCGGCGATTATCCGTCCTCGCCGCTTCCACCTGGGGTTGCAGCTGTGTCGGGATAAGGGGAGGCAGACTGACATTGATGTTCATCTCACACCCGGATGTCGATCAGGGTTCCCATCATATCGCTGGCAGTCTGCACTACCTTGGCGGAAGCGCCAGCCTGTTGCTCGGCCACCTTGAGATTGACAAGCTCATCGGTCACTTGCACCTGATCCCCGCTGGGGGTGTTGAGGCGGGCGATCTGATTGGATGCCTTGTCGGCAATCTGCTCGGCTCGCTGAAATCCCTGTACCCCGCTGTTGAAAGCAGAATCAATACGCATGGTGTTACTCCTCTGGTCACAGCTTAATTATCCGCCAGACCAGAGGATTAATGAAGCTTGCAGGCTGTTTTTTAGCCAACAAAATCTCGAACGATTTCAATGAATTCGTCAGGGTGGGAGATAAAAGGAGCGTGTGAGGCCTTGTTGAGGGTCACACTGCGGCTGACAGGGTAGAGATCATCCAGCAGGGGAATGGCCGCCTTGGGTACCAATGAATCCAGTCGCCCATAGATCCGCAACCAGGGCAGATCCAGCTCCCGCAGCGGTTCTCGCAGGTCAATGTCGGCCAACAGCGTCAGCCCGGCCTCGAGTGCGGCAAACTCGGGCGCCGGGCGCTCAGCCAGCCAATGGCGCAACTGACGGATATCGTCCCGGGCATGTTCGCTGCCCATTGCCTGGATCGCCAGAAAGCGCTCTATGGTCTGGCGAAAATCCCCCGCCAGCATCTGGTTGAAACCGGTCAGTACCTTGGGGGCGATCCCCGGCCACTCATCGCGGGCCATGAAACAGGGAGAGCTGGCTACCGTGATCAGGGAGTGCAACCGCTCGGGATGAGTCAGCGCCAACTGGCTTGCCACCAGACCGCCGAGTGACCAGCCAAGCAGATGGCACTTCTGCGGCAAGATGGCGGCCACCTGCTCGGCAAGCCAGGGCAGGCTGTAATCCACCTCGTCTGCCAGCGGGCTGTTGCCAAAGCCGGGCAAATCCACCAGATGAACCCGATAGTGGGACGCCAACTGTTGGGCAACACCATGCCAGACCGCACCGTTCATCCCCCACCCGTGCAACAGCACCAGATCGGGCCCCTGGCCAAACTGCTCTACCGATATGCTCATCTAGACTCAAGATCCCTGTTCATGCTCTTGGGGTCAGCATGTTAAAGCGACTGCTCGCTAAAGCAAGCCCGCTGCTCGGCAGCCACGGCGACTGGCAAGGGAGTTGCCTGCTCTGCCATCAGCCTTGCGACAACGAGCCCCTGCTCTGCAGCTGGTGTCGGCAGGCGTTGCACCAATCAGAGCCAAGATGCCGCCTCTGCGCCGCACCGCTGGCTGACTATATAGAAGAGAGCATACCGGTCTGTGGTCGCTGCCAGCGCAGACCTCCCCCCTGGGAGCGGTTGCAGGTGATTGGCGACTACCAAACCCCCTACCCCATGCTGATCCCCCGACTCAAATATTCCGGCCAGATCCTGCTGGCGCCACTACTGGCACGCCTCTTGGCCGATCATCTGGATGACAACGAGCCGCCGGAGGCGATCATTCCGGTCCCCCTGCACTGGTGGCGGCAGTGGCGGCGTGGGTTCAACCAGGCGGAGGAGATCGCGCAAGCCCTTGGCGAGTTCACCGACATTCCCTGCGACAACACCCTGCTGCAGCGCATCAAGTCGACACCGCAGCAAACAACCCTGAGCGCCGGGCAGCGACGGCGCAATCTGCGCGGCGCATTTCATATCGCGCCGCACCACTATCGCCATGTCGCCCTGCTCGATGACGTGGTTACCACAGGCGCCACCGCTGGGCAGCTCAGCAGTTTGCTCCATGAGAGCGGCATCACAAAGGTAGAAGTGTGGGCAATCTGTCGTACCCTGCGGCACAGCAAGTAGCCATCGGCATGCTACCCAAGCATTAATAACCGCGTTATCATGAATACCCTAGTCGTACACTCAGGTTTATGAGGATAGTGATGATCAGCATTTCCGACGCCGCCCAGGCCCATTTCCGTAAACTGCTGGAAAAACAGCCTGATGGCACCAATATCCGGGTGTTTGTGGTCAATCCGGGAACCCAGAATGCCGAGTGTGGCGTATCGTATTGCCCACCCGATGCCGTGGACCCGGAAGATCAACACCTGCCCTTCAGCGGCTTCGACTGCATGGTCGATCCCCTGAGCGCCCCCTTCCTGGTGGATGCCACCATCGACTTCGTGACCGATCAGATGGGCTCCCAGCTCACCCTGAAAGCACCGAACGCCAAGATGCGTAAAGTGGCCGACGACGCGCCGCTAATCGAGCGCATCGAGTACGTGTTGATGTCCGAAGTGAACCCCATGCTGGCCGGTCACGGTGGCAAGGTCACCTTGGTCGAGCTGACTGAAGACAAACTGGCCATCCTGCAGTTTGGCGGTGGTTGCAACGGTTGCTCCATGGTCGATTACACCCTGAAAGAGGGGATCGAGAAGCAGCTGCTGGAGAAGTTCCCGGGTGAGCTCAACGGTGTGAAAGACGCCACCGAGCACCAGCGCGGCGACCACTCTTACTACTGATTTGCAGCCCTTGCAGCAAAGAAAAGGCCCCGCCATCTGGCGGGGCCTTTTGCATGGGCAATCGGCAGATTACTCGTCCTTCTTGTCTCGCGACAGCAGGGCGATGGCCGCCTCTTTCGGGTTCTTACCCTCGTAGAGCACCTTGAAGATCTGCTCGCAGATGGGCATCTCGACGCCGCAGCGGGCCGCCAGCAGATGCACCTCTTTGGTATTGCGATACCCCTCCACCACCTGACCGATCTCGGTCATGGCTGTGTTCACATCCTTGCCAGCCCCGAGGGCCAGCCCGAAGCGACGGTTGCGCGACTGGTTGTCGGTACAGGTGAGCACCAGATCCCCGAGCCCCGCCATCCCCATAAAGGTTTTGGCATCGGCACCCAGCGCCGCACCCAGACGCTGCATCTCCACCAGACCCCGGGTGATGAGCGCGGTTCTGGCATTGGCGCCAAACCCGAGCCCATCGGAGAGGCCGGCACCGATGGCGATGACGTTCTTCACCGCCCCACCCAGCTGTAGACCGACGAAATCCGGATTGGTATAGACCCGGAACGAGCGGCCACAGTGCAGCAGGTGGGAGAGATCGTCGGCGAACTCGTCGTGAGTCGAGGCGACCGAGATGGCGGTCGGCAGACCGGCAGCCAGCTCCTTGGCGAAGGTGGGGCCGGAGATCACCGCCAGCGGTATCTCGTCACCCAGCACTTCACGGGCCACATCCTGCAGCAGACGGCCACTGTCCGGCTCCAGACCCTTGGTGGCCCAGGCGATACGGGTATCGGGGCGCAGGAAGGGTTTGATCCGGGTCAGCACATCACCAAATACATGGCTCGGCACGACCAGCAGCAGCACGGGAGCCGCTTGTACCGCACGTTGCAGATCCGCAGTTAGCTGCAAATCAACAGGAAAAGGGACATCAGGCAAAAACGCCTTGTTGCAGCGGTCTTGTTCCAGCTCGGCGACATGGGCGGGGTCGTGACCCCACAGCAGGGTCGGATGACCATTGCGCGCCAGAGAAATGGCAAGGGCGGAGCCATAAGACCCCGCCCCCAAGACCGATATAGCGATCTGGTCAGCCATTATCAGGCTTCCGCAGTCGCCTGCTGGGCCTGTGCTTGCGCCATGTGCTGGGCAAACAGGGCATCGAAGTTGACCGGTGCCAGGTTCAGCTGCGGGAAGGAACCCTTGCTCACCATGTTGGCCACGGCTTCGCGGGCATACGGGAACAGGATGTTCGGGCAGAAGGCAGCCAGGCAGTGAGCCAGTTGCGGCTCCGGCAGGTTACCGATGGTGAAGATACCGGCTTGCTGTACTTCGCACAGGAAGGCGGTTTCGGTTTCCAGTTTGCAAGTTACGGTCAGGGTCAGGACAACCTCGTACACGTTCTCAGCCAGGATGTTGGTCTTGGTATCCATATCCAGCTTGACGTCCGGCTGCCACTCTTTCTGGAAGATGTGCGGGGTGTTCGGCGCTTCGAAAGAGACATCCTTGGTGTAAACACGCTGGATGTGGAATTCCGGTTGTACTTCCTGGTTGTTGATCTCGTCAGCCATTTCGTTTGATTCCTTGTTATATGGATAAGTGGGCTCAGGCCCTGCTTAAATCAGCGTTTCTTGGTTACCGGCAGATTTTCTGCACGCCATTGGGCCATGCCACCGCCGAGCACATAAACCTGCTTGAAGCCAGCTTTGCTCAGCTGACGGCCCGCGCCGCCCGCAGTCATTCCCGACTCGCACACCACTATGATGGGGGCATCTTTATGCTTTTCAACCGGGCCCAGATTATTGCTCTGGATCTGGGTCAGCGGCAGGTGCTGGGCACCGGCCAGATGGCCCTTGGCGTACTCTTCCTGACTGCGAATATCCACCACGGTGGCATTCTCGCGGTTGATCAGCAGGGTCGCGGTGTGGTTGTTGACGGTTTTTACCGGGGACAAACGGGCACGCACAGTGGTGTAAACCAGGGTGCCAGCCAGACCCAACCAGGCTGCGGTCAGCAGCGGGTTACGGGCCGCAAAATCCAAATACTCTTGCATCTTCTACTATCCAGGGACCAAGACAAGGGCCCGAGTATACATGGGGGTATAGATAAGATCAGCCATCTTGGCGGCAAAGCGCGAGCAGGCTCCCATCATCATTGGGCAGCGAGCATGGCAGGAAGGGCGTGGCTTGCGGGGCCGCGGGAGCGCCCCTTGGCTATCAGGTGACTATTTCGGCAGATGTAGTAATATTACGCTAGTTTCATTTCCCGCATTTTTTCCAATCCGAGAGGACATAGTCTTATGTCAACAGCTAAGAAACCTTTGGTTCTGGTCATCATGGACGGTTGGGGCTACAGCACCAAGCAAGAGCACAACGCCGTCGCTGCCGCCAAGACTCCCAACCTCGATCGTCTGGCCCGTGACTACACCAGCACCCTGATCTCCGGCTCCGGCCTGGACGTCGGTCTGCCGGATGGCCAGATGGGCAACTCTGAAGTGGGCCACGTCAACATCGGTGCCGGTCGCATCGTCTATCAGGAGCTGACCCGCATCTCCAAAGACATCCAGGACGGCGAATTCTTCCAGAACGTCGAGCTGGCCAAGGCTGTTGACGCTGCCGTGACCAACGGCAAAGCCGTGCACATCATGGGCCTGATGTCCCCGGGTGGCGTACACAGCCACGAAGAGCACATCATGGGCATGATCGAAATGGCAGCCAAGCGTGGCGCCGAGAAGATCTACCTGCACGCCTTCCTGGATGGCCGCGACGTTCCGCCGCGCTCCGCCCAGTCCTCCATCGAGCTGTTCGATGCCCTGTTCGCCAAGCTGGGCAAGGGTCGTTTCGCCTCCATGATCGGCCGTTACTTCGCCATGGACCGTGACAACCGCTGGGATCGCGTGCAGCAAGCCTATGACCTGATGACCCAGGGCAAGGGCGAGTTCACCGCCAATAGCGCCACCGAAGCGCTGGCTGCCGCTTATGCCCGCGACGAGAACGACGAGTTCGTCAAAGCCACCCGCATCGGCGAAGCTGCCCCGATGGAAGATGGCGATGCGCTGATTTTCATGAACTTCCGTGCCGACCGTGCCCGTGAAATCACCCGCGCCTTCGTTGACACCGACTTCACCGGCTTCGCCCGTGCAGTCGAGCCGAAGCTGAACTTCGTGATGCTGACCGAATACGCGGCCGACATCAAAACTGCCTGTGCCTACCCGCCGACCGCTCTGGTCAACACCCTGGGTGAGTGGCTGGCCAAGCAGGGCAAGACCCAGCTGCGCATCTCCGAAACCGAGAAGTATGCTCACGTCACCTTCTTCTTCAACGGTGGCGAGGAATCCTGCTTCACCGGCGAAGATCGCGAGATCGTGGCCAGCCCGAAAGTGGCGACCTATGACCTGCAGCCGGAGATGAGCTCCGAAGAGCTGACCGACAAGCTGGTTGCGGCCATCAAGAGCGGCAAGTACGACGTCATCATCTGTAACTACCCGAATGGCGACATGGTTGGTCACACCGGTGTGTTCGATGCCGCCGTCAAAGCGTGTGAAGCCGTTGACCACTGCATCGGTCGCGTCACCGACGCCCTGGCCGAAGTGGGTGGCGAGTGCCTGATCACTGCCGACCACGGCAACGCCGAGAAGATGCTGGACGAAGAGACTGGCCAGGCCCACACCGCCCACACCAATCTGCCGGTTCCGCTCATCTATTTCGGTCGCAAAGCGGAGGTGGTTGAAGGTGGCAAACTGTCCGATCTGGCCCCCACCATGCTGACCCTGATGGGTCTGCCGGTGCCGCCGGAAATGACTGGCAAGCCCCTGATGATTCTGAAATAATCCTTCCCCATGCGGGGATGCGAAGTTATTTCACAGAAAACCAGTCGCGTCGGCCTGTTGGCCGGCGCGCTGTTTTTTTGCCTGTCGTTTGGCGTCAGCAAACCGGCTTTGGCCGCCAATCAGCAGCTGGGCACCATGCAGTCCCAGATCAAAGAGCAACAGAAGACCATCAAGCTCAGCAAGCAGGAGCTTGCCAAGCTTAATACCCAGCTCAAGGCTGACGAGCAGGCCATCTCGGCCGCCGCCGCCAAACTCAACCAGACCAGGCAGCAGTTGAAGCAGAACCAGCAGAAGCTGGCGACCCTGCAAAAGGACAAGCTGGCGCTGGAAGTTCAAGCCAAACATCAGAAGCAGTTGCTGGCCAAGCAGGCGGAAAGCGCCTTTCAAGCGGGCAACCACGACTACCTCAAACTGCTGCTCAATCAGCAGGATCCGGCCAAGCTGAGCCGCTCACTCGACTACTACGACTACCTCAACAAGGCCCGCATCGAGGCTATCGACGCCCTGCGAGCCACCCGTGACAAGCTGGCGAAAAACCAGCAGGCCACCAAAGAGACCGAAAGCAAGCTGCAAGCCCTGCTTGCCGAACAGCAGGAGCATCACCAGGCCCTGCTGGCCAGCCAGCAGAGCCGGGCCAAGGTGCGCAACCAGTTGCAGCAGTCGGTACAGGATGACGAGCAGAAGCTCTCCAAGCTGGTCAAGGCGGAGAAGGCGCTGAAAGCCCGGCTGGAGGAGCTGCGCCGCCAGCGGGAAGAGCAGGAGCGCCGCGAACGGGCCGAACGGGAACGGCTGGCCAAGCTGAAAGCGGAACAGGAGCGTCAGCGCAAGCTGGCCGAGCAGCGCCGCGCCGAGCAACAACGACTTGCCGCCCAGCAGAACAAAACCGTCAAACCGGCAGAACCGGTCGAAGAGATGTCCAGTACCAAACCGGAGCGAGGCTCTGGGATTGGGACCGCAGGTTACTACAGCGGGCTCAAGACCAATGGCAGCCTGCGCTGGCCGGTACAGGGGCCGATCCTCATCGCCTACGGCTCGCCGCGCACCGCCCAGCTCAAGTGGAAAGGCACCCTGATCGGCGCCAGCGAAGGAACCCAGGTAAAGGCGGTCGCACCGGGACAAGTGGTTTACGCCGACTGGCTCGACGGCTTCGGTATGCTGCTGGTAATCGATCACGGTAAGGGCTACATGAGCCTCTACGGTCACAATCAGTCGCTGCTGCGTCAGGTTGGCCAGAATGTGGAACAGGGTGAACCAGTGGCACTGGTCGGTGACAGTGGTGGCCAGGACAGACCGGGCCTCTACTTCGAAATTCGCTATCAGGGCGAGGCGATCAACCCGACCAAATGGCTGGCCAAGGGTTGAGTCAACCCGGCCGACAAACGCATCACACGCTCACAACAACAGCCTGCCTCACGCAGGCTTTTGTCGTTTCAGGAGTACAGCAACCCGCTGTCACCCCCATTTGATGAAAAATTACCTAATTTTTCGCTCGGCTCAGGGGAAGACAACCAGACCGATCTGCTCAAGCAAGGTCTGCTGCTGATCCTCGTTAATTTGCACCCCTTGCAGATCGACCCGGCGCAGATCCAGCCCCGGCAGATCGCACTGGCGCAGATCGCAGCCCTGCAATTTGAAGCTGGTCCAGTCGATCTGGCCAAACTCGGAGCCGCTGAGATCGGAACCCGCCAGCGAGGCACCAAACAGGTTGGCTCCCTGCCAGCGGTTGCCGGTCAGCTCGCACTTCTCCAGCAGGCAACCCTCGAAGCTGGCATAGCTGAAGTTGTTGCCGGTCAGATGGGCCTCGCAGAAGTAGCTTTTGGCGGTGATCTGGTTGGCGAAGCTGGCATGGCCGAAGTTGATACCGACCGCCTGACAGTCGCGCATCTCCAACCCCAGACACTGGCTGCGGCTGCAATCGGCCATGGTGAGATCACAGCGCAGAAAGCTGGCCTCGCGCAGCTCGCAACCCTGCAACAGGCAGCCCCGTTCACTCTCCCGATCGTAGAAGCTGCAGTCGATGAAGCGGCTATCGCTCAGATCCAGCCAGGAGAAGTTGCAGCCGATAAAGCGGCACTCCGAGAACTGCTCCCCCTCCACATCCTGTTGCTCGAACCGGACATCCACGAACTGCTTGCCTCTGATCATCGGAAAACTCCTGCAAAAACGGCTTCATATGCTGACTTTATCCGCCAAAAACGGTAATGTTACATGTAACATCCACGCTGGACACCCCTATGAGCCCCACCCGCAAGCGCCGCCCCACCCTGCAAGATATCGCCGACCAGACCGGCGTGACCAAGATGACTGTCAGCCGCTATCTGCGCGACCCGCAGACCGTAGCGGAGGGGACCCGCGAGCGGATCGCAGCTGTAGTGGAAGAGCTGGGTTATATCCCCAACCGAGCGCCGGATATTCTCTCCAACGCGACCAGCAAGGCGATCGGCATCCTGATCCCCTCCCTCTCCAACCAGGTTTTCTCGGCGGTGATCCACGGCATCGAGTCGGTGACCCGACCGGCCGGTTACCAGACCCTGCTGGCCCACTACGGCTACAGCCCGGAGCGGGAGGAGGAGCAGGTCGCGTCCCTGCTCTCCTATCACGTGGATGGGCTGATCCTCTCCGACAGCCAGCACACCGAACGCACCCGCAAGATGATCGCCACCGCCGGCATTCCGGTGGTGGAGACCATGGATCTGCCGCAAACCCCCATCGATATGGTTGTCGGCATGGATCATAGAGCCGCGGCCCGGGCCATGGTAACAGAGATGCTGCGCCGGGGCCGACGCAAGGTAGTCTATCTGGGGGCGCGGCTCGACGTGCGTACCCAGCTGCGGATGGAGGGGTACTATCAGGCGATGACCGACTTCGGCCTCACCGGCCAGCATCTGCTGACCGAACAATCCTCCAGCTTCACTCTGGGGGGCGAGCTGCTGGATCAGGCGCTGGTGCGCTATCCCGACCTCGACGGCCTGTTCTGCACCAACGATGACCTGGCGGTGGGCGCCCTGCTGCAGTGTCAGGCCAAGTGGATCCCGGTGCCCCAGCAGATCGCCATCGCCGGTTGCAACGCTCTCGACATCGGCCACGCCATGACCCCCAAGCTGGCCAGTATCGCCACCCCGCGGGAAGCGATCGGTCGGGAGGCGGCCACCATGCTGCTGGCTCGTCTCAGCGGCCAATCCCAACCCGACACCCGCAAGGATATCGGCTTCTCCCTCTATGTCGGGGAGAGTCTGGGCTAACCCCCCAGCCATCATGGCGTGTTTACCCGCAATGATGGCGCATACTGCAACCTCTTATCACCATCCTCTGCTCTATGCTGGCCCGGCATTACAGCCACATTTCAGGAGCAGAAAATGAACAACACCGAACGATTGCGAGCCTGCCTGCAGCGCGTTGTCTGCGATCCTCGTTTTACCCTGGCCGAGCTCGACCAGTGGTTCACCCCGGACTACTGCCAGCAGGTGAATGGCGAGCAGCTCGACTACATTGCCTTTTGCCAGCACATTGCGGCGCTGAGAGCTCATTTGGCCGAAACCACTATCGAGTTCGTCGCCACAATCGCGCAAGGGGACAGGGTGCACTCGACCCATGTGGTGCGAGCTACCCGCCACGATGGCGCCCCGCTGGTCTGCAAGGTGAGCGGCCTCTTCACCTTTCGCGACGGCAAGGTCTGCCAGACCGACGAGGTGACCTGCCTGCTGAGCGGCAGCAAGCAGGATGCCGACATAGGTTCACGACGCTGAGCCACGCCGGGCGAAGCGCTGGAGCGCGCGGGAGAAGGCGGCGGGATCTTCGTAACCGAGCAGGTCGGCAATCTGCACCGATGTGACCCCCTGATACTGCAACTGGCGAGCCCGCCCCATCACCACCTGCTCGCGCCACTGGCGGAAGGTACAACCCAGCTGCTGGAGGAAAAGCCGGTTGATAGTGCGCAGCGAAGCGCCGCAATCCATGGCCAGCTCGGCAAGCATGGTGTTGATTGAGGGCGCCTGACAGAAACGCTCCAGCACCCGCAGCAGGCGCGGGTCGAGGTTGGCCGCCAGCGCAGGCTGGGCTGCTTGCGGAGTAGCTCGCACCAGCTCGTGGCCAATCACCGTCAGATAGGCCTCCTGCTCGGTCCCCTCCTCCAGATCGCTCAGGCGGGCAAAAAGCCCTGCCAGCAGCGGCGTTACCTGCCGCAGACCAAAAGGGGCTGATGTGGACGAATCGGTATAGATAAGCGACAGGCGAGAGTGGCGCAGCACGCGAAACTCGTGCTCCCAGCCCGTCGGAATAAAGCAGAGCTGGCCGGCAACCAGCAGCTCGCTGGCAGCACCGCCGGTGATAACGCCACCACCTTCGTGCATGTAGCAATACTGGGCCTGCGGATGACAATGCAGCGGAGTGAAGTGCCCTTGCGGGCAGGAGCGATGGAGAAAGGACATATCGGCCAGCCGGATAAGAAACCGACCACGACCATAAGGGAGCAGACAGCACCCTGTAAATGGCTTTTCCGCTGTCAGAATGGCCAAAAGAAGCAGGCCACCCGAGGGTGGCCTGTTTGGTTTTCTGCACAACTGATGCTTAGCGTTTTACCAGCTCAACCGCTTCGCGGGAGAGGCGAGTCACCTCTTCCCAGTTGCCGCTCTTGACCGCATCGGCCGGCAGCATCCAGGAGCCGCCGACGGTGGCGACGCACTTGAGCGCCAGATAGTCGGCCACGTTTTTCGGGCCGATACCGCCGGTCGGGCAGAACTTCACCTGGGGCAGCGGCGCGGCAATGGCGGAGAGTGCCTTGGTACCGCCGTTCGCTTCGGCCGGGAAGAACTTCAGATGGTCATAGCCTGCTTCCAGCGCCTGCATCACTTCAGACGGAGTAGCAACGCCCGGGATCAGCGGCGCGGTGCTCTTGGCCGCGTGGGCCAGCAGGGCCGGGGTCATCCCCGGGGAGATGACGAAGCGGGCACCGGCGGCAACGGCTGCGTCAAACTGCTCGCAGTTGAGCACGGTACCGGCACCGACCATGGCATCCGGCATCGCCTTGGCGATGAGGGCGATGGCATCGAGCGCCACCGGGGTGCGCAAGGTGATTTCGAAGACAGAGATGCCGCCGTCGAGCAGCGCCTTGGCCATCGGCAGGGCCTGATCCAGCTCGTTGATAACCATCACGGGTACCAGCGGGGAGGCGGCAAACACCTCGGCCGGGGTCACTTTCCAGTTCTGCATAGCTCTTCCTTAGTCAAAGATGGTAGCGCCACACTCGGCGCTCGATACCGCGCGACGCATCACGCTGAACAGTTCACGGCCCCACCCCTCTTGTTCCAGAGTGAGGTCAATCTCGGCCTGGGTACGGCCACTCAAATCGGTCAGACAGTCGAGGCTGCCGTTTACCGCGTCAACCCGCAGCAGGTCGCCGTCAGCAAGCAGGCCGATGGCCCCGCCGTGCAGCGCTTCCGGAGTGACATGGATGGCGGCCGGGATCTTGCCGGAGGCACCGGAGAGGCGGCCATCGGTGACCAGCGCCACCTTGTAACCAGCCTTCTGCAGGTTGCCGAGCACCGGCATCAGCTTGTGCAGCTCCGGCATGCCGTTGGCGGCCGGGCCATTGTGGCGCACCACGATCACGGCATCCTGATTGAGATCGCCCGCCTTGTAGGCCGCTTCCACCGCATGCTGGGAGGAGAAAACCCGCGCCGGGGCTTCAATCACCCGATACTCGGGAGCCACGGCGGAGACCTTGACCACGGCGCGGCCCAGATTGCCCGCCAGCAGTTTGGTGCCGCCGGTGGCCTGGAACACGCTGCCGGAAGGTGAAAGCACGCTCGCATCGCCGCTCTCACCCACCGGCTGCCATACCAGCTGGCCATCCACCAGTGCCGGGCGGCTGAGGTAATCCTGCATCTCGCCAAAGACCGGAGTGGCGTCCATGTGGATCAGCCCCTCTTGCGCCAGACGGCGCATCAGGCCGGGCACGCCGCCTGCCTGTTCGAAGGCGTTGACGTCGGCCGGGCCGTTCGGGTACATGCGAACCAGCAGCGGCACCACGTCGGAGAGATCGCTGATGTCATCCCAGGTCAGTACCAGACCGGCCGCGCGGGCCAGCGCCACCATGTGGATGCTGTGGTTGGTGCTGCCGCCAGAGGCGAGCAGGGCCACCAGACCGTTGACCAGCGAGCGCTCATCCAGCACCTCGCTCAGCGGGCGATAGGCCGGGGAACCCGGGATCATGGCGCTGATGCGGCGGGCCGCTTCGGCGGTCAGGGCGCGGCGCAGCTCGCTATGCGGGTGCACAAAGGCGGAGCCCGGCAGCATCAGGCCCATGGCCTCGAACACCAGCTGGTTGGTGTTGGCGGTGCCGTAGAAGGTGCAGGTGCCTGCCGCGTGGTAGGCGCCGCACTCCATCTCCAGCAGAGCATCGCGACCCACTTCACCGGCGGCGTACTTCTGACGCACCTTCACCTTCTCGTCGTTGCTGATGCCGCTCGCCATCGGGCCAGCAGGAACAAATGCAGTCGGCAGGTGAGCGTGGGAGAGGGCCCCCATGATCTGGCCCGGAGCTATCTTGTCGCAGATGCCGAGCAGCAGGGTGGCATCGAAGGTGTTGTGAGAGAGCGACAGCGCGGTCGCCTGGGCGATCAGGTCGCGGGAGAAGAGGGACATGTCCATTCCCGGCTGACCCTGAGTCACGCCATCGCACATGGCGGGCACGCCGCCGGCGACCTGGGCGCTGTGGCCCAGCTCGGCCAGCACCGCCTTGATCTGATCCGGATAGCCCTGATAGGGCTGATGGGCGCTCAGCATGTCGTTGTAGGCGGTGACGATGCCGACGTTGGCGCGGGTCATATCGAGAATGCGACCCTTCTCGTCACTGCTGCAGGCGGCCACGGCGTGGGCCAGGTTGCCGCAGGCCAGCGCGGCGCGGGTCTTGCCCTGCTCTGCTTGACGCTGGATGCGGGCCAAAAATGCCTGACGACGGGCGACACTGCGCTCGCGGATGCGGGCGGTGACGTCGGAAATTACCTGATGAATCATTGGGCTTGCTCCAATGCTGTGACGGCGCGGTCAACCACCTGTTCGAAGGTGCCGTCTATATCAATGTGGAATACACCGGCTTCGCCATCCGGGCGCTCCAGAGTATCGAACTGACTTTGTACCATGCTTTCGCGCATGAAGTGGCCCTTGCGGGCACGCATCCGCTCGAGGATCAGCGGCTGGCTGCCATCGAGGAAAATGAAGCTGACCGACTCGTTGCCTTCGCGGATCTGGTCGCGGTACTTCTTTTTGAGGGCGGAACAGACAATGATGCCGGTCTCGTTCTTCTGCTCGAGACTGTAGGCGGCGTCGCGGATCCGCTCCAGCCAGGGGGCTCGATCCTCATCGTTGAGGGGGTTGCCGCCAGCCATCTTCTGGATGTTGGCCTTGGGGTGCAGGTCATCACCATCGATGAACTTGGCGCCCAGCGCTTCGGCCACTTTCAGACCCACGCTGGATTTGCCGCTACCACACACACCCATCACGATAATGCACTTACCCGCCATAATTTGACCTCTGTCCCACTTTTCAAAAAACCAGCTGTTGATGGGTTCTAATCTAACACGTTACCGGTAACATGTTACCGGTAACGATTGAAAATGTGAAGTCTGCCACAGACTGAGCAAACCCATAGTCACCTGGGCATATGATGTTGAGCCCTTGCCATAAATCTAAATAAATCATAAAGATATGGTTTGCCGACGGATCGGCAAGGTGTCACGACTGAACTTGGAAAAAGGAACGCATAACAATGTCTGACCTCTCCCTGATCATGACAGCCGCCGGCTCGATTGTGCTGCTGCTCTTCCTGGTGATGAAGGCCCGGCTCCACGCAGTGGTAGCCCTGATCCTGGTCTCCATGGTGGCGGGTCTCGCCGCTGGCATGAACCCGGCCGATATTGCTGCCACCATCCAGAAAGGGATGGGTGGCACCCTCGGTTTCGTCGCCGTGGTGGTGGCGCTGGGCGCCATGTTCGGCAAGGTGATGGAAGTGACCGGTGCCCTCGACCGAGTAGCCCACACTCTACTCGGCAAGTTCGGCGTCAAGCGCGCCAACTGGGCCATGGCCCTGACCGGCTTTGTCTGCGCCCTGCCGCTCTTCTTTGACGTGGCCGTGGTGCTGCTGATCGGCGTCGCCTTCGCCATCGTCCGTCGTGGCGGTGGCAGCGTGGTTAAGATTGGTATCGCCCTGCTGGCCGGTATCGCGACTTGCCAGGCCTTCCTTATTCCGGCGCCGGGCCCGATCCTGGTGGCATCCCAGCTGGGTGCCGACTTCGGCTACATGATCCTGTTCGGCCTGATCGCCGCCGTACCGGCGCTGATCCTGGCGGGCCCGCTGTTCGGTGACTTCATCAGCAAGATCGTCGATGTACCGCTGCCTGCCGATGCCCAGAACAGTGTCCACGATGACAGCAAATCCCTGCCCTCCTTCGGGCTGGCCATGGGCCTCATCGGCCTGCCGCTGCTGCTGATCGGCCTCAAGACCATCGTCGGTCGCTTTGTCGAGGCGGGCTCCACCCTGCACAACTGGCTGGAGTTCATCGGTCACCCCTTCACCGCCATCATGGTCGCCTGTCTGGCCGCCTTCTATCTGCTGGGTATTCGCCGTGGCATGTCCCGCGACGAGGTGATGAGCGTCTGCAACAGCGCCATCCAGCCGGCTGGCGTCATTATTCTGGTTACCGGTGCCGGTGGCGTGTTCAAGCAGGTGCTGGTTGATTCCGGTGTGGGTGCTGCCCTTGGCAACATGCTGGCCGATTCCGGTCTGCCCATTGTCGCGCTGGCCTTCATTCTGGCCGCTGCGGTACGGGTGATTCAGGGCTCTGCCACCGTCGCCATGCTGACCGCCTGCGGTCTGGTGCTGCCGATGCTGGAGCCGCTCGGTCTGAACGGCGCCCAGCTGGCGGCCGTCACCATCGCCATCGGCGGCGGAGCCATCGTGCTCTCTCACGTCAATGACTCCGGTTTCTGGCTGGCTAACCGCTACCTCGGCCTCACCGAGAAGCAGACTCTGCAGACCTGGACCGTGATGGAGACCATCATCGGCACCACTGGCGGCGTGATGGCGATGATCATCTACAGCTTCCTCTGACAAGAGCTAAATGCTGACAAAAAGGCCTCACTCGTGAGGCCTTTTTCATCTTTCTGATGATTCTTTCTTTGGCTGAGAGGGCGAGATTGCTAGAATCGCCTATTCATCGCTCCGAGTGGAACGCTTAACCCCGTGATTTCAGGTTTATCTATGCATTCATCGGCCCATTATCGACAACTGCTGGCGCGCCTGCCCCAGATCGCCGTCGCAGCGGATCAGTTTGAAGTGCTCTATAGCGCCCAGGATTTCAAACGCCGCATTCTCGCGCTTATCGCCAGTGCCACCCGGCGCATCTATCTGGTCGCGCTCTATCTGCAGGATGACGAAGCAGGCCGGGAGATCCTCTCCGCCCTCTACGCCGCCAAGCAGCGCAATCCGGCCCTCGACATCAAGCTGTTCGTCGACTTCCACCGTGCCCAGCGCGGCCTGATCGGCAAGGGCAAGCAGGGCGGCAACCACCTGATGTATCAGGCCATGGCTGCCGAACACGAGCACCAGATCGAAATCTACGGCGTGCCGGTCAAAGGGCGCGAGCTGCTCGGCGTGCTCCACCTCAAGGGCTTCATCTTTGATGATGTGGTGCTCTACTCCGGTGCCAGCCTCAACGACATCTACCTGCACCAGCAGGATCGCTACCGCTTCGATCGCTATCACCAGATCACCAGCCCGGAGCTGGCCCGCAGCATGGTCAACTATGTGGATGACCTGTTCGTGAAGAGCGACGCGGTGCAGCGACTGGATCACAGCGATATCCCCAGCGCCAAGCAGCTGAAGGGGCCAATCCGCCGCTTCAAGCAGAGCCTGCGCCAGAGCCAGTACCGTTTCAGCACCATGCCGGTCAACACCCAGGAGGTGGCCGTCACCCCCATGGTGGGTCTGGGCAAGCGCAACAATCAGCTCAACCTGATGATCCGCAATCTGGTGCGCGCCACCGAGCGGGAGATCTTCATCTGCACCCCTTACTTCAACCCGCCCAAGGAGTTGAGCAAGGATATCGAGGATCTGCTGCAGCGCGGTTGCAAAGTCACCATCGTAGTGGGCGACAAGACCGCCAACGACTTCTTCATTCCGCCGGAAGAGAAGTTCTCCACCATCGGTGGCCTGCCCTATCTCTACGAGACCAACCTGCGCAAGTTTGCCGAGCGCAACCAGCGCCACATCGACGACGGTCGCCTCAACCTGATGCTCTGGTGTTGCGAGCGCAACTCCTACCATCTCAAGGGGATCTTCGTGGATGACGAGTGGGCCCTGCTCACCGGCAACAACCTCAACCCCCGCGCCTGGGCGCTGGATCTGGAGAACGGCCTGCTGGTGCACGATCGTCGCCACCTGCTGCGTCCCCAGTTCAACGCGGAGCGGGAGAACATCCTGACCAACACCAAGCGGATCAGTCACTTCGATCAGGTGGAGCAGATCCAGGACTACCCGGAACAGGTGCGCAAGCTGCTGGGACGGATCCACCGGGTCAAGGCCCATCTGCTGCTTAAACGCATCATCTGACCTTGGGCGCCATGCGCCTGCACCTTGCCTGTTGGCAGCCACACAAAGGCCTCCCGTTTTCGGCAGGCCTTTGTTATATCCGCCGTTTCCCCCGCCTTGGCGGCCCAGCCAGCAGCAACTCGGCTTGCATCGGCCCCTCAACAACCCCTATCATCTGGACATATTTACAGTGTTTTCGGGCATCTAATTGATGAAATTGGATAAAATTCCTCTCGATAGCCTCAAGGGTGTCGGCAGCAAGATGCTGGAGAAGCTCGAGCGGCTGGGGCTGGCCACGGTACAGGATCTGCTGTTCCACCTCCCCCTGCGCTACGAGGACCGCACCCAAGTGTGGCCCATCGGCGATCTGCCGCCCGGCCTGCACGGCGCCGTCGAGGGCGAAATCCAGGACACTCAGCTGGTGATGGGGCGCCGCCGCATGATGGTCTGTCGCATCAGCGATGGCACCGGCACCCTCACCCTGCGATTCTTCAACTTTACCGCCGCCCAGAAAAACAGTCTGGCGGCAGGCCGTCTGATCCGCTGCTTTGGCGAGGTGCGCCCCGGCAAATACGGGCTGGAGATGGCCCACCCCGAGTACAAGCTGCTCGGTGAGGAGCAGGCAGGCCAAACCGAAGAGGCGCTCACCCCCGTCTACCCGACGACCGAAGGGTTGCGCCAGCTCACCCTGCGCAACCTCACCGATCAGGCGCTGGCCCAGCTCGACCTCTACGGCGTCGAGGAGCTGCTGCCCGCCGGACTCTATCCCCATCAGATTGAACTGGCCGCAGCCCTGAAATTGCTGCACCGTCCGCCCCCCTCGGTGGCGCTGCCGCTGCTGGAAAGCGGCCAACATCCGGCCCAGCAGCGACTGGTACTGGAGGAGCTACTGGCTCACAACCTCTCGGTACTCAAGGTGCGCGCTCAGGCGCAAACCCAGCTGGCTCGCGCCCTCAAACCGGCGCCCGAGCTGGTTGAACAGCTGCTCGGCGCCCTGCCGTTCAAGCCCACCGGCGCCCAGAGCCGGGTAGTAGCGGAGATAAGTAAGGATCTGCAACAGAGCCACCCCATGATGCGGCTGGTGCAGGGTGACGTAGGCTCCGGCAAGACCCTTGTCGCAGCGCTGGCCGCCCTGCAGGCTATCGGCAATGGCTGTCAGGTAGGCTTGATGGCACCGACCGAACTGCTGGCGGAACAGCACGCCATCAACTTCGCCAAGTGGCTGGAGCCGCTCGGCATCGGAGTCGGCTGGCTGGCGGGCAAACAGAAAGGCAAGGCGCGGGAAGAGGCGCTGGCCGCCATCGCCGATGGCAGCGTCAAGATGGTGGTGGGTACCCACGCCATCTTCCAAGAGCAGGTGGTGTTCCAGCGCCTGGCACTGGTCATCATCGATGAACAACACAGATTCGGGGTGCATCAGCGCCTCGCCCTGCGCGAGAAAGGGGAGCGGGAAGGGGTACATCCCCATCAGCTCATCATGACCGCTACCCCCATCCCCCGCACCCTGGCGATGACCGCCTATGCCGACCTCGACACCTCGATCATCGACGAACTGCCGCCGGGCCGTACCCCCATCACCACGGTGGCGCTGCCCGACAGCCGTCGCGGCGATGTGATCGAGCGGGTCAAGCTCGCCTGTACCGAGGGCAAGCAGGCCTACTGGGTCTGCACCCTGATCGAGGAGTCGGAGGTGCTGGAGTGTCAGGCCGCCGAGGATACCGCTGCCGAGCTGCAAGACCTGCTGCCGGGGCTGCATATCGGGCTGGTGCACGGCCGAATGCGGCCGGTGGAGAAACAGCGGGTGATGGAGGAGTTCAAGGCAGGCATACTGCAACTGCTGGTCGCCACCACCGTCATCGAGGTGGGGGTGGATGTGCCCAACGCCAGCCTGATGATCATCGAGAACCCGGAGCGACTGGGACTGGCGCAGTTGCACCAGCTGCGCGGCCGGGTTGGCCGGGGTGCGGTGGCCTCGCACTGCGTGCTGCTCTATCATGCCCCCTTGTCCAAGACGGCCCAGAGCCGGCTCGGGGTGCTGCGGGAGACCAACGATGGCTTCCTCATAGCCCAGCGCGATCTGGAACTGCGCGGCCCGGGGGAACTGCTCGGCACCCGCCAGACCGGTCTGGCCGATCTCAAGATCGCTGATCTGGTGCGGGATCAGCCGCTTATTCCGCAGGTGCAAAAAATGGCGCGCTTCCTCATGGATAGGCACCCAAGCCATGTCGAACCCTTGATTCGCCGTTGGCTCGGCTTACGGGATCACTATTCCAATGCCTGACCGAGGTAGATGCAGAAGATGGGTACATGTCCTTATGGATAGGCATCCGAGTCATGTCGAACCCTTGATACGGCGCTAGCTCGGTCTGCGAGACCACTACTCAAACGCCTGACAACCACCCCAAAACAGGAGGAAAGCAACCATGAATTCCTGGCTACGCGGCCTGCTCTACACCTTCGCCTTCCTGCTGCTGTTTGTCTGGGTTGCCCTCGGCCTGTTCGACGCCGAGCGCGCCAAAGGCCCCATCGCCAGCTGGATCAGCCAGCAGACCGGCGTACCGGTCACCATAGGGCGACTGGTGTTCAACCCGCTCCACCCCTACACCCTGCTGGCAGAGCAGGTACGCTACGGCGATGCGGTCTCCCTCGACAAGATCTATCTGGAGATCGAGAGCATCGACTGGCTGAGCCGCGACGTGCGCATCGCCCATCTCGATCTCATTCGCCCCGCCATCAAGCTGCCGCTACCCAACCAGCTGCCGAACCTGCCGGTGCACTCCCTCACCATCAGCGACAGCACCATCGATCGCCTCAGTCTGGAGAGCCCCGAGCTGACCCTGCGCGGCCTCAATGCCACCCTGAGTGACTGGGAGCTGATCGACCCGAAACGGCAGCCACAGGCCAACCTGAGCCTCAATATCGGCCAGCTGGAGACCCCGCAGTTCACCTTCGCCCGCCTCAGCCTGCAAGGAAGGCTGGAAGGGGAAGTGCTGCGCACCGACAAGCTGGTGACCAACCTGTTCGACGGTCTGCTGGAGACCGGCATGGTGCTGGACTGGCCCGCCCGCACCCTGCAACTGCATGACCTCAAGGCGCGCGGCATGCGGGTGGAGCTGGGGGATCTGACACAACAAGGCTTCCCGCAGCGCTTCCCGTTGCAAAGCGTGTCGCTGGATCGCGGCCAGCTGGACGGCGTCAGCCTCAACGACATCAATCAGGAGCTCTCCTTCAACAACTTCAGCGGCCAGCTCACCGCCTTCAACTGGCAGGCGGGCAACCAGCCCACCGGCTATCTGAGCGGCACCCTGGGCGACATGGGCCGTGGCCTGTTCCAGCTGGAGGAGATCAAGGGCAAGCTCGCCTTCTCGCCCCAGCAGATCGACGGCGAACTGCAGGGCAAGGCCTATGAAGGGGAGTTCAATGTCGAGCTCTCCCTCGATAGCCAGCAGCAGAAGCTGACCCTGAAAGACGTGGCGCTGAGCGGCATGGATATCAGCCTGCCACAGGGTTGGTGGCAGGATTGGCAGAGCTGGCGCCCGCAGCAGGTCGATATCCGCAAGCTGGCGTTCGACAAGCTCAAGGTGCTCTCCTTCGACGATACCCTGCCCCTGTCGCTGACCGGCTGGCAGCTCTATCTGAGCGATCTCGCCCTGCGCGATAACCAACCCGGCCCGCTGCTCGGCCGCGCCCGTATCGAGAGCAAGTGGTTCGAGCTGGTGTGGGATGGCCTCAGCGCCCGCAACGGCGAGCTGGATGGGGAACTGACCCCCAGCTCCTGGCAACTGGGAAAACTCACCAGCTCGCTGCCGGATGAGGGCACCTTCAACCTGAGTGGCCAGTGGGGCCGCGAGCCGGGCCAGAGCAGTCGCCTCCAACTGCAGGCGACCAAGCTGGATCTGCAGCAGTGGGGCAAGATATTTCACTCCCCTGTCTCGTTCGCCGGCAAGGCGGACGTGAGTGCCGACCTGCAAGCCGAACACGGCAAAACGGCGGGCGAGTGGCGCCAGACCCTGCAAGGCAGCTTTGCCCTCGATGCCGACGAGCCGTTCTGGGACAAGGTGAAGATAGATCCGCTGCTGGATGAGTGGTTCAAGGGCGCGACCCCGCCCACCCTGACGCCGGATCAGCTGTGGCAGGCGATGCAGGAGGGTGACACCCCCTTCTACCGCATCAAGCTGCAAGGCAAGATCGACAAGGGGCAACTACAAGTCGAGCAGGCTGGCGCCTCCACCATCACCCATCTACTGGCGCTGCAAGGGGGGATCGATCTGGTCAACGAGCAGTGGCAGCTCGATCTGGGGATCCTCAACGGCAACCGCTGTGCCGAGCTGCTCGGCCAGTGGCGCGGGCCGCTGACGGAACCCACACTGGCATGGAGCTTCCCGCAGAAGCAGGACTCTTGCGGCTGGGAGGTAGGGGTGCGTTATCCGCCGCAAGGCAACAGCACCCCGCTCTGGCGACCGGCTCCCGCGCCGAAATCCCAAGCCCAAGTGCAGACCCAAGCCGGGCAGACAAGCGACAGCCAGCAAGGGTAAAAACAGACAAGGCCTCATGATGAGGCCTTGTTGTTTGATGGGGAAACGGCGCGGTTACTGGCCCGGACGGCGGGGCGGCTGCACCACGTAGTGACCGCAAAACTCCGCCGCCAGCTTGCCGCCGCTGAACAGCTGGATCTTGAGGCTGAAGGTGGCAGGCTCACCCCGTTTGAGCGGCTGCAGCACGGCGGGCATACCCTCGCGGGCCACTCGCGCCTCCGGCTCCTCATCAACAGGGCCATGATATTTGATGGTGCTCTCGGCCAGCACCGGCTCGCCCACCAGCCCCTCCTCTTTAAGCTGCAGCCAGATCAGCCCCCAGCCCGCCAGCACGCACTGGCTGTAGACACTGCCGGCGAACATGCTGCCATGCACGTTGAAATTGGCCGCCAGATTGGCCTTGAGATGGAAGGTCTGGCCGTCGTAGTGGCTGATGTGCATCCCCATCTTCTCGCTGATGGGCACCCCGCGTGACCAGCGGGTGGTGAGATCCTGACACCACTCCGGCCGATACTGGATGGTCTGCAACGGGCTCAGGGATTTGATCATCTGGCGATGGGGAATACGGCCGAAGGAGACGGGGCCGCCCCCCACTTCGAGAAAACCGCACTTGCGATAGAACTCCACCGCTTCCTGACGGGCGTTCATCACCAGCCGTTTCACCTTCTCGCTGCGGGCCAGCTCCTCGAGATCCTCCACCATTCGGGCGCCCAGCCCCTGGCCGCGATATTCGGGGCGCAGCGCCATAAAGCGGATCTGCGCCTCGTCACCGCCGATAAAGAGGCGCCCCACCGCGATGGGGGTGCCATCGGGTGCCAGCATCAGTCGGTGAATGGCGACCGTGTCGTATTCGTCCCGCTCGGAACCGACGGGCAGATTGAAGGGTTTACGCAGAAGTTCCCAGCGCAACTGGTAGTAGGCATCCAGCTCGGCGACTGTCTGAGGGGTGACTACCCGGTACATAGTTTCATCCTTGAGTTACACTGGTCGGAAACCATCTTGCCGTGCAAATTCATGGACTTCAATCTGCAAGCGTACCAAGCCGATCACTTGTTGCACCTCAGCGTCAAACCCCAGCGCCGCCTCACGGTACAAGAAAATGACCAGCACCGCTGGCTGGAGATAGACGGCGTGGTGCAATCCGCCATGTCGCTCGCCGACCCCGCGACCCTCTGTCTGCCCCATCAACGTGTCATCGCCTGCCTGCTGCCGGAGCAGGCCACCCGGATCCTAGAACTGGGTCTGGGTGGCGGCGATCTCACCCGCCATCTGAGTCAGCGCTGGCCCTCGGCTCGCCACGAGTGCGTCGACCTCGACGAAGAGGTGCTGACCGTTTATCAGCAGTTTTTCCAGCATCAGGAGAGCGATGAACGCGCCGCTCCGGCACTCCATCAGGCCGATGCCCTCGCCTTTCTCGAGCAGAGCGAGCAGCAGTACGACCTCATCCTGCTCGATCTCTTCAGTCAAGATGGCAACCCGCTGCTGCTGTTTCAGGAGCGGCTCTACCGGGCGCTGGCTCCCCGCCTCTGCGGCACTCTGGTCATCAACCTGTTGCCACGCACCGAACTGGAGCTAACCCACGCCCTGACGCTGATAGAACAGTGGATTGGCCCAGCCACCCCCTATCCGGTCGCAGGGCTCATCAACGTGATCGTCCACGTCATACCGCGGGATCAGGCATCCTCAGACCTGTAGCCAGAAGGTAACCGGGCCGTCGTTGACCAGCGCCACCTTCATGTCGGCGGCAAAACGCCCGGTTGCGGTCGGGATGCCGCTGGCAGCAGCCTTCGCCACGAAGTAGTCATAGAGGCGTTCGGCCTCGCTCGGGTGGGCACCGCAGGAGAAGCTGGGGCGCATCCCGATCTTGGTGTCGGCTGCCAGGGTAAACTGGGAGACCACCAGCAGGCTGCCACCGATCTGGCTGACATTCAGGTTCATCTTGCCGTTCTCGTCACTGAAGACCCGATAGCCGCTCACCTTGTGCAGCAGTTTGTCGGCCTTGACCTCATCATCCCCCTGCTCCACCCCGAGCAGCACCAGCAATCCCTGACCGATGGCGCCGGTCACCTCCCCCTCGACAGTCACGCTGGCCTCGCTGACCCGCTGAATCAATGCAATCACATCCCTCTCCTTTGAAAACAGAACGACCGCCCCCTCGCAGGGGCGGTCGTCGATGCTACCAATAAACCGGTGGGCAAGGCGATGGCTTAGCCAAGCTCCTCACTCGCCGGTTTCTCATATTCACCGAGGCAGGCCGTGGTTTCCGCACCAAGCAGTACCACCAGCCAACTGAGATAGACCCAGACAAACAGGATCGGGATGGTGGCCAGCGCACCGTAGATGGCCTGATAGGAGGGGAAGCTGGTGATGTAGATGGCAAAGCCGCGCTTGGCCAGCTCGAACAGGGTCGCCGCCACCAGCGCGCCGATAAAGGCGTGAGCCAGCCGCACCTTGCAGTTCGGTACCACGGTATAGACCAGCAGGAAGGTGAGCACCGAGAAGAGGAACGGCAAGCCGCGCAGCAGCAGATAGCCGATGCCGAACAGGCTCTCGGCGCCAAACAGCCGCAGCGAGAAGATGTAGGAGGAGATGGCGATACTGGCCCCGATAAGCACGGGCCCCAGGGTCAGGATCATCCAGTACATGGCAAAGGCCTGCGCCAGCGGGCGGCCTTGGGTCGAACGCCAGATGTAGTTGAGGTTCTTGTCGATGGCGGAGATCAGCATCAGCGCCACCACCACCAGTGCCCCGATCCCCACTGCCGTGGTGTTGGTGGCATTGGCGACGAAACCGTCGATGTACTCCTTGAGCACCTCTCCCGCCGTCGGTACAAAGTTGTGGTAGACGAACTGCTCCATCGCCTGCTTGAGACTCTGGAACACCGGGAAGGCGGACATCATGCCAAAGACCACGGCGATCATCGGCACCAGTGAAAGCAGGGTGACATAGGCCAGATAGCCGGCGGTCACCGTCAATCTGTCCTGCTGGAAACGGCCCCAGACAAACTGGGCAAAGTGGCGACCATCATGGCGCAAGAAGGAGAGGGCGTGGGCCAAACGGCCGCTGACAGGCTGCTGCATCTTGATTCTCGTTAGCGTCATAGTGGCAATATTGTGTCAGAGGAGAGCGCTGTTTGACCACCTTTGTACCCGATTTGCCTCCATATGCCCCAACCTGTTATCCGGCTGGCGTCTCTGGCTGTCGCCAGAAGCAGAGATAAAAACGGCCCCGCTATGGGGGCCGTTTGCAACGCCGGATTACAGCATGTAGTCCGCAGGCAGCTCGATGCGGGCGACGCCGGAGGCCACCGCCGCCAGCGCCACGGCGCGGGCTACGCGCGGCAGCAGACGGGCATCCATCGGCTTGGGAATGACGTAATCCTTGCCGAAGGCGAGCTCGCTGACCCCAGCGGCGGTCAGCACCTCGGCCGGCACCGGCTCCTTGGCCAGCGCACGGATCGCCTCGACCGCAGCAATCTTCATGGCATCGTTGATGCGGCTGGCACGGGCATCGAGGGCACCGCGGAAGATGAAGGGGAAGCAGAGCACGTTGTTGATCTGGTTCGGGTAGTCGGAGCGACCGGTGCCCATGATGAGGTCGCTGCGCACCCCGTGGGCCAGCGCCGGCTTGATCTCCGGATCCGGGTTGGAGCAGGCGAAGATCACCGGATTGGGCGCCATCAGGGCGACCGCTTCGGCGGGCAGCACATCGGGGCCGGAAACACCGACAAACACATCCGCCCCTTCGATGACATCCATCAGGGTGCGCAGCGGGGTCTCGTTGGCGAAGCGCTGCTTGTACTTGTTGAGATCGCTGCGGCCGGTGTGGATAACACCCTGACGATCCAGCATGAAGATGTTGTGCGCTCTGGCGCCACACTTGATCAGCAGGTCCATGCAGGCGGTAGCAGCAGCCCCCGCCCCCATGCAGACGATGCGGCTGTCACTGATGAGCTTGCCCTGCACTTCCAGCGCGTTGAGCAGGCCGGCGGCGGTGACGATGGCGGTACCGTGCTGGTCATCATGGAACACCGGAATATCGCAGCGCTCGATCAGCGCCTGCTCGATCTCGAAGCACTCCGGTGCCTTGATATCTTCCAGATTGATGCCACCGAAGGTATCGGCGATAGCCGCCACCGTGTCGATGAACTGCTGGCTGGTCTCGTGCTTCACCTCGATGTCGATAGCATCAATGCCGGCGAAGCGCTTGAACAGCAGGGCCTTGCCCTCCATCACCGGCTTGGAGGCCAGCGGCCCCAGATTGCCCAGCCCCAGAATGGCGGTGCCGTTGGAGATGACGGCCACCAGATTGCCCTTGCCGGTATAGCGGTAGGCATCGGCTGGGTTGGCAGCGATCTCGCGCACCGGCTCGGCAACCCCCGGGCTGTAGGCCAGCGCCAGGTCGCGGGCGGTTTCGGCGGGTTTGGTCAGGGCGATGGCAATTTTGCCCGGTACGGGCTGGGCGTGGTAATCGAGTGCTTCTTGACGCAGATCGGACATGGGGGACCCCGATGTGGTTGGTGCAAATGAGGTGCCGGCAGGGGGCACGCAGAAGGGCGGGGATCATAAAAGAAAGCGGTGGGCATGCCCAGCAGATCATGCTGCCATTAGCCAGATCAGACCAGTTTGTTTAGCATCATCCCCCCAGCCAAAGATACCACTTTAGTTATAGATCCTGCATTACAGGTGAAAAAATGGCGGCAAGTTGCCCTGCCGCCATCATTTGACCCTGCTTGCCGATTACTGACCCGAGTAGACCGGCAGCAAGTTCGCCATCGCGAGGAAGTGGAACAGTGCGGTCGCGAGTCCGAACAGGATCAGCAGCCAGGCCACCAGCTTGCCACCCGGGGTGACGAAATGCGGGGCAGCACTGCCACTGGCAGCCCGGGCGCGGAACTTCAGCACCAGCAGCGCCGGAATAAGACAGGTCCACACAGTGGCCACTGCGCCGGCATAACCTATGGCCAGCAGGAAGCCAAACGGGAAGAGCAGCGAGAGCAGCAGCGGTGGCAGGAAGGTAACAGCCCAGCTCTTGCAGCGACCGGCACGGCTGTTGTCGAACTTGAACAGATCCGCCAGATAGTCGAACACCCCAAGCCCCACCCCGATAAAGGAGGAGAGAATGGCCGCCATGGAGAAGCCGTTGATAGCGCTGGCCACCCGCTCCGACTCGATGACGCCGGAGAGCGCCTTCAGCAGCACGTTCACATCGCCCCCCTTGGCAATCACGGGGGCAAACTCCTGACGGGGCAGGTTGCCGAAGATCCCCAGCAGCCAGAGCACATAGAGCGCCAGCGCGATCAGGGTTCCCCCCAGAATGGCCCACTTTGCCTGCCGCTCGTTCTGGTAGTAGGCGCGCAGGGAGGCGACCGAGTGGTGATAGCCAAACGAGGTGAGCGCCACCGGCAGCATCGCCATGGCATAGGGGGCGTAGTGACTCTCGCCACCAGCCAGATCGAGCAGGGTCGGCAGCTTGATATGGCCGAGCAGACCGGTCACGCCGAGGGCGAAGCTGATGATCATGAAGGCGATCAGCACCACAGAGATACGGTCAACGGCGCGGGTCGAGTGCCAGACCACCAGCGAAAACAGCGCCACGAACAGCACGGAAGCGAGCTTGCTGTCGATCCCCAGAATCCCCTGCAGAATGGCTCCCGAGGAGGTGATGTAGGCGTAGAGCAGAATGCCGCCGACAAAGTAGACCGAGAGATTGTTGAAGAAGTTGAGCCGCTCCCCCAGCAGTTCGCGGGTCACGGTATTGAAGGAGACGCGCATGTCGTGGTGCTGGAAGGCTTCCAGCAGCATCCAGCCGGAGAGGGTCATCATCACCATGGTGACGGTCAGTGCCAGCACCGACCAGAGGGTCCAGGCCCCCGCCCCCGAACTCGGCAGACCGAGCATGCCAGCCCCCACGCAGACGCTGGCAATGATGCAGGCGCCCCCCAAAATTGACGGTTTTTTCTTCATAATCCCTTCTTTTTCTGACTGATTATCTATCCGCGGTAAACAAGACCGCGGCATGATGCCAGCCTTTGCCATGAGACGCCTACCACTATCTGCCATAACCGGGCATGGCCGCCGCATAAAAAGTGCCCCGAACGGGGCTCTCTATCAGCGGGAATGATGTGAAGAGGGTTAATCCATCACCGGGATACCTGCCCTCGCCTCGGCCTGACGGGCGATGGCCTCGGTCATCCCCTGAAAGATAAAGAGGTGGAACGGCAGCATGGCGAGCCAGTAGGCCAGCCCCCAGGCGCCCTGCGGGTGCCAGTGCGCGGTGACCCTGATGCGGGTCAACCCGGACTCCTCCGGCAGGATGTTGAACTCCAGCCGGCCGACGCCCGGGGCCTTCATGTTGAACAGCAGATCAAGCCTGCGCCCCTCATCCACCCCGAGGATCTGCCAGGAGTCGAGCATGTCACCCTTCACGAAGCGATCGGGATTGCTGCGACCACGGGTGCGAGCCGGACCGCCGATCAGGTGATCCATCCATTCGCGCACCACCCACAGCTGGTTCATGTAGAAGTAGCGCTTCTCGCCACCCAGCTGCTGCAACACCTGCCACACCACCTCGGGGGAGGCGAGACAGATGGCATCGCCGCTGGCGGTGCGATCGTAGAAACCATATTCGGGATGGCGCCAGCGCAGGCCGAGGGGGGTCTCCTGCCCCTGCTGTTCGGCCCCCAGCTTCTGCTCCAGCGCCAGACTCTCGGCCAGCGCCTCGTCAAAACTGAGCAGGGTCTGCGGCAGCAGGGCACGCAGCGGGCCGTCATCGGCCGGAATATCGTGCTTGAGACCGCCCACCAATGCCTTGGCCACCGGCTGCGGCACCGAGGTGACAAACTGCAGCCACCAGGCGGAGAGACGCGGGCTCAGAAACGGGATGGGAATGATGGGACAGCGCTTGCCGATATGGGCGGCGAACTTCTGCAACTGCTGTTGATAGCTGAGCAGTTTTGGGCCGACCGCATTGAAGATGCGGCCATCCACCTCGTCGGCTTCCACCAGCCCGCCCAGATAGTGCAGCAGGTTGGACAGCGCAATGGGCGGCGTGCGCGAGCGCACCCACTTCGGCGTCACCATCAGCGGCAGGTTGAACACCAGATCCCGCATCACCTCGAATGCCGCCGAGCCGGGGCCGACAATGATGCCGGCACGCAGCTCCACCGTCGGTACGCCGGATTCGCGAAACAGCTCGCCACAGTGGCGGCGGGAGTTGAGATGGCGACTGTTGCACTGCTCCGGCTGGATTGCCCCGAGATAGATGATACGGCGCACCCCGGCGGCGCGGGCCGCCGCCGCAAAGTTCTTCACCCCCTGCTGCTCCAGCCGGTGAAAATCGGCCCCCGCCCCCATGGCATGCACCAGATAGAAGACGGTATCTATGCCCGCCAACGCAGGCAGCAGGGTGATGGGCTTGAGGCTGTCGGCGAGGCGAAACTCGACACCCTCAGGCAAGCGGCAGGGACGGCGCGCCCCGGCAATCACCCTGTAACCCAGCGTTTGCAGGTGAGGCACCAGATAGGAGCCTATATAGCCAGCCGCCCCCATCACCAGACAGTTTCTCATCCTCTCTCCCCTTGTCGTCCCGGCCACCGGGCTGGCAACCTGAATGCCCATCATCCAGCCTCACCGTCACTTTGCAACATGGAACTAACAATTCTGCCTGTTAGTCCGATTTGGTGTTAATCCCGGTTCATTCCTTGGTCGATAACTGACCAGATGTATAGCGCCGAGGGCGAAGATATGCGCATCGATCACTACGACCTCCAGGGGGAGGTGCAATACCGGCAGCAACAGGCGCAAGCCCGCAAGGTGCGCAGACTGGGACCGGTCACGCCACAGGCCAATGGCGTCAACGGGACGGCCGCCACACCGTCATCCGGCGAGCAGCGAACTACCCTGATACAAGCCAGTGCCCTGACGCTGCAAGCCAGCAGCCGGAGCAATACCCAGACTCCCCCGCAGACGACAGCCGCACCAGCCAAAGCGGAGGGGAGTAAAAATCAGGAGGAGAACGGCGTTCCCAACGACGGGCTCGACAACCACCAGCGGCTTATCAAGCTGATGATCGAGGCGATGCTGGGCCACGAGATAGAGCTGCCGGATCCGATCAAACCGACCGACCAGAGCGCGGAGGGGGTGAACTCCCCGACGGGCGACAGCAGTCAACCCGCCGCCGAGCCGGATCAACTGGTGGAAGTAACCGACAGCCTGCTGCAAAAGGAGCAGCTCAACGTGGTCGCCTCGGCCAGCATAGAGACTCAGGATGGCCAGAGCCTGCAACTTGATCTGGGTTTTGTGCTGGACTGGCGCCAGCTCGATATCAGCAAGCGCCGCACTACCCTCAATGCCCTCAAGGATCCGCTGGTGCTCAGTCTGGATGGCAAGATCGCCGACCTGACCGACGCCCGGGTCAAGTTCGACATCGATCAGGATGGCAAAGAGGATAGCCTGCCGGGCTTGAGTGAAGGGAGCGGCTTTGTGGCGCTGGATCGCAATGGCAACGGCACCATAGACGATGGGGGCGAGCTGTTTGGCGCCCGCTCCGGCAATGGCTTCGGCGAGCTGACGACCCTGGATGAGGATGGCAACGGGGTGCTGGACGAGCGGGATAGCCAGTTCTCGGCGCTGCAGTTCTGGCAGCCGGAACACTCCCCCATCGCTCTGGTGGAGCTGGGGATCGGCGCCATCCTGCTCCATCCCCTCGACACCCCCTTCAACCATCTGGGGGAAAGCGGCAATCAGGGGGTGCTGCGCCAGTCCGGCCTCTATGTGACCGAACAGGGCAAGGGCGGCTGGGTGCAGCAGGTCGACCTGCGGGTCTGAAACCGGCACCCGCATGGCAAAACCCGGTCGCTGACGAAGCGCGCCAGCGACCGCTTCACCATCAGCGACAAGAGCCTGGCTCAGTTCAGCTCGGTGGGGTCGATATCCAGACTCCAGCGCACCTTTTTGGTCTCCGGCCAGCCCTCCAGCTCCTTCACCGCCCAATCCAGCAACTGGGCCAGCGGTGCCCGGTTCGGCCCCTGCACCAGCAACTGCATGCGGAACTTGCCCGCCTTGCGCTCCATAAAGCCGCTGATAGGCCCCAGCACCTGCAGATGGGGATAGCGGGCGCTGCGCAGGGTATCGGCGAGGCGGGTAAGGAACAACTGCACCTCGTCACGGCCCGTGGCCTCCGCCCGGAACAAGCTTTGATAGCTAAATGGCGGCAGCCCCAGCAGACGACGCTCTTTCAGCGCCGTATCGGCGAAGTGGCCGTAACCGTTCTGGGTCAGATCCTGCAGCAGGGCGTGCTCCGGATGATGGGTCTGCAGCACCACCAGCCCGGGTTTGCTGGCGCGACCGGCACGGCCCGCCACCTGGGTGTAGAGCTGGGCCAGTTTCTCGGCGGCGCGAAAATCGGCGCTGAACAGGGCACCATCCACATCCAGCAGACCCACTAGCGTCACATCCGGGAAGTGGTGGCCCTTGGCCAGCATCTGGGTGCCGATCAGGATCTTGTACTTACCCGCCTTGATGTCGCCGAGGTGGGTCTCCAGCTCCCCCTTGCGGCGGGTGTTGTCCCGATCGATGCGCACTACCGGATATTGCGGGAACACTGTGGTGAGCAGCTGTTCCAGCTGCTCGGTGCCGACTCCCGATCCGATCAGCTCGTTGCTGCCACACTCGGGGCAGTGATGGGGTAGAGGGCGCACGCTGTCGCAGTGGTGGCAATGCAGTCGCCGCCCGGCCTGATGCCAGGTGTACCAGGCATCGCACCGCTCACAGGCGGCGCTCCAGCCACACTGGTGGCAGATCAGAGCCGGGGCATAGCCACGGCGGTTGAGAAACAGCATCACCTGATTGCCCGCCGCCAGATGCTCCGCCATCAGCTGCTCCAGCTGGGGCGAGAGCCCAGCCTGCAGCCGCACGCTCTTGATATCCAGGATCACCTGACGGGCGGTCTGGGCGTTACCGGCACGGCGAGTCAGGGTGAGATGGTGATATTTGCCGGTGCGGGCGTTGTGCAATGTCTCCAGCGACGGAGTAGCCGAGCCAAGCAAAATGGGAATACCGGCACGATGGGCCCGCATCACCGCCAGATCCCGCGCGTGGTAGCGAAAACCGTCCTGCTGCTTGAAGGAGCCGTCGTGCTCCTCATCGATGATGATGATGCCGAGGTTGTGAAACGGGGTGAACACCGCAGAGCGAGTGCCGATCAGGATGGCGGCGCCGCCGTCTCGGCAGGCGAGCCAGGCGTCGAGCCGCTCCCTGTCGTTCATGGCGGAGTTCATCGCTACCACCGGCACGTTGAAGCGGCGCCGGAAGCGGTTGATGGTCTGCGGGGTAAGACCGATCTCCGGTACCATCACCAGCGCCTGCTTGCCCGCCTTGAGCAGCGGCTCGAGGATGCTCAGGTAAACCTCGGTCTTGCCGGAGCCAGTGATGCCGTCCAGCAGGAAGGCACCGAACTTGTCGCTCTGACTGGTAACGGCAGAGACGGCCAGCGCCTGCTCGCCGTTGAGGCGCAGCCCCTCCCCCGGTTCAAAACGGGCGGCCCAGTCGCCGTCGTGGCTCGGCTCCAGCGAACGCTTCTCCAGCAGCCCCTTCTTCTCCAGCGCGGTGAGTGCGGCGCTCTGGATCTCCTCCTGCTTGAGGGCTGATGGCGTTTGCGGCCCCTTGCGCAACAGGGCAAGCGCCTGCTGCTGCTTGGCCGCTCGCTTGAGTTCGTTGAGATCGATGGCCATGCCGGCATCGGTCGCAAACCAGAACTCCAGCTCGCGATAGGCGGCAGGCTCCCCCTTGCGCACCAGCACTGGCAGGGCGTGCGGCAGAACCTCTCCCAACGGGTGCTGGTAGTAGCTGGCGCTCCAGTTCATCAGCGCCAGAATATCGGGCCCCAGCACAGGCGTCCCATCGAGGACGCGCTTGATGGGTTTGAGCTTGTTGCGCGGCACCTGGCTCTCGGCCGGATGATCCACCACCAGCCCGACCAGGGTTTGCGGGCCGAAAGGGATCTCGACCCGACAACCGGGAGCAGGTAACGGCAGGGGGGAAAGATAGTCGAAATGACGGCGTAGCGGCACCGGTACAGCCACACGAACCAGATCCAGCGTTTGGGAAGAATTCACCAGAGGTTGCCTATTTTTTCTGCGAAGCCACTTGCCTGATCTCAGGCATTTCCTATATTATTCGCAGCCTTTGAAACTGTGTTCAACAATCGTGTGGTGTCCGACAAGAGATCGGATGGCGACACGGCCTATTACTTTGAGGTTGTCCATGAAAGCTGGTATCCATCCTGACTACGTAGCCATCACCGCCAAGTGCTCTTGCGGTAACGTCATCAACACTTTCTCTACCATCGGTAAAGATCTGAACCTGGACGTGTGCTCCGAGTGCCACCCGTTCTACACCGGCAAGCAGAAAGAAGTTTCTAGCGGCGGCCGCGTAGACAAGTTCAACAAGCGTTTCGGTGCGATGACCACCAAGAAGTAATTTTACTTCTGAAGAATTCTGAAAAAGGCGCCCATCGGGCGCCTTTTTTACGATCCCTGTTTTTCATCCTTCATGTTCCCGCAGCCAGACGCACTCTCCCCTACTGGCCAAACCCCTTGGAACGACGCAAATAGACATACCCCTCACCCGGGCTGCCCCAGCGCGGGCTCCCTGCGTTGTCATAGGCGCGATCCAGCAGTCTGACGCTGTCGGGGCCAATCCAGATATGCTGCACCAGCGTCGTGGCACCACCAAAATCGGTGGAGCAGTGCCCCACCCGGGTATGACCGGCATATTCGCCGGAGGGGGTGCGGGTCAGCCAGATCTCGCAACCGTGGCGCAAGGAGAGCTGCTGTGGGGTCAGGCTGTCGAGCAGGGCGGGATCATGCCAGGCACCGGCAAAATCGGTGGCACGGGGCATGGTCAGCTCTGCCATCAGGATCCGCCCGTCAGGGGCGGGTGAGAAGCGATAAATACGCTGGCGGAAGGGACGGATGGAGCGCATGCTCAGATACTGCTCGGCATAGACCCAGCGATAGCCCTGATAGCCGGGCCAGATCTCCATCAGGCGCAGCTCGGCACTGGTAAAGCGGCTGTCGTAACTGGCCTGCTCCCGGCTCGTAAAGGCCCCGTTGAACCAGCTGAGTAGCGGCTCCATACCGGGCTTGAGTGGGGTAGCCTGGGGCGCCGAACCTGCCAACACCAGACAGGAACAGAGCAGCCCGAATACGGCCACCAGCAACTTTGCCATCGAATCCTTCCGAATCATCATAGTGGCGGCGATTATATGAGCGAATTACCCCAATAACAGCCATTACGATCAAATCATTGCCACTCTGGTGCAAAAACCTCACAAGGATGCCAGTCCGCTCACTAAACCCGATATTTTGCCACCGCCTTGTTGAGCAGCTGGGCCTGCTCGTTGAGACCCTCGCTGGATCTCGCATTTTCCTCCGCCATGATGCTCGACTCCTGGGCGATGTCGCGGATGTTGTTGACGTTGCGGTTCACCTCGTTGGCCACCAGACTCTGCTGTTCGATGGCTGCCGCAATCTGGGTGCTCATATCCATGATGTGGGTAACATCCTGAGTGATCTGCCCCAGCAACTCCCCTGCGGTACTGGCCTGATCCGAGCTGCGGTTGCCCTGCTCGCGGCAGGTTGCCATCACCTCGACGATGCTGCCGGTCTGTTTCTGCAGCGAGCTGATGATGCCGGCAATCTCCTGGGTCGATTTCTGGGTACGGATGGCCAGATTACGCACCTCATCGGCCACCACCGCAAAGCCGCGCCCCTGATCTCCTGCCCGAGCGGCTTCGATGGCTGCGTTGAGGGCCAGCAGGTTGGTCTGCTCGGCAATGCCGCGGATCACATCGAGCACGGAGCCGATGGTCTCGCTCTCTTTTTGCAGCTGGCTCACCTCGCGGGATGAACTCTCCAGATTGCCCGCCAGCGAGCGGATCTGCTCGACAGTATTCTCGACCGCAGCCCGCCCCTCCATCGCCTTGTTGTTGGTTGCCTGCGCATTGTTGGCCGCCTGCTCGGTGTTGCGGGCGATCTCTTCGATGGTGGAGCCCATCTCGGTGGAAGCGGTCGCCACCATATCAGTCTCCTGCAGCTGGCGCGCCGCCCCTTCACTGGTGCGCTTGACGTTGGCCGAGAGGTGATCCGCCGCTTCAGTCAGGGTGTGCACGCTCTGCTTCACATCGCCGATCAGAGCGCGAAACCCGCCCAGCATCACGTCGAGATTGCCTGCCAGCTGGGCCATTTCATCAGCCCCGCGCAGATCTATCTTCAAGCGCAGGTCATTATCCTGACGAATGCGGTTGACGGTGTCATTCACCTGAGTAATGGGACGGTCGATGCTGCGCCCCAGCAACACGCTCATGATGCCGATCAGCACCACAATCACCCCGCCACAGACCAGCATCAGGCTGTTGAGGCGAGTGCTCTGCCGCTCCAGTTCAGCGACAATGTGCTTATCTACAGCGGCAAACCCCTGTTCGGTCTGATGCACCAGCTCCCGCATCTGGTTGCGCAGCCCTTCATCCTCTTTCAGCCCTAGAACCTGCATCCCCTGCACCAACGCCACAAAGTCCTGCCGGTACTGCTTGCTGGCCTGCTCCAGCTTGCCGCGATCCGCCTCCGGCAAAGTGGCAAGGCTATCCTGAAAACTCTTGTGCAAGGTTTCAAAACGCTCCAGATACTGGATGTCGGAGCGCAGCATGAAGTCCTTCTCCGCCCGCCTCAGTTGCAACATGGTGATGAGCAACCCCTGCTGATCCAGCTGCTTGAGCCCATTCTCCACCTCATGCACCGCCGCCCTCAGCTTGCCATAGAGCCCCTCCTCCGGCCCCAGACCAATCTTCTGCTGCTGGGCCACCAGATCGTTGAAGGCTTTGCCATAGCCGCTGATCTGCTGATCCAGTCTGGTCAGCTCCCCCTCGACGGCCGCCAGATTGTCATCGGTCACCAGCTCCCGGTTGTGCTGGTGAAAGTCAGACAGCCCCTGATTGAAGCGCTCGACGAAGGTCATATCCTTGCGGATCAGAAAATCCTTCTCGGCCCGGCGCAGGTTGAGCATGGCGATCTCCAGCTGGTCGATATTGCGCTGGGCTTCTGTCAGGTGACGGTGCACCTGGCTGGAGTAGATAAACAGGCCGCTCAGTACCAGCATGGCAACGGCAACCAGCACGGTATTCAGGATCAACTTATGACGGATAAGCACGATAGACCTCTCGCAAACTGGCAGTGAACTGCATTGAGCTTATGCAGAAAAGCGGCGACAGGTGATCTGTGCAAGGAATATTCATTGAAATGCCACACCCACTCCTTATACTGGTTGCACCTGTTTCCAGCCGTGGATTTGACACTATGGAATACAATACTTCTGAACTGTGCGACATCTATCAGGACATGGTGGATGTGCTTGAACCCATGCTCTGCTCCTTCGGCGGCCGCGCCTCTTTCGGCGGCGTCATCACCACCGTCAAATGCTTCGAATCGAATGGCCTGATCCGTGAACTCGTCAAAGAGAACGGACTGGGACGTGTCTTGCTGATCGATGGTGGTGGCTCCATGCGCCGAGCTCTGATCGACAGCGACATCGCCACCACGGCGGCAGAGAACGATTGGGAAGGGATTGTCTGCTACGGCTGCGTCCGCGAAGTCGATATTCTGGAAGATCTGGATATCGGCATTCAGGCACTGGCAGCCATTCCGGTCGGTGCCGACAGCAAGGATGTAGGGGAGACCGATCTGCCGGTCAACTTCGGTGGCGTGACCTTCCTGCCTGACGACCACCTCTACGCCGATACCACAGGGGTGATCCTCTCCCCCGAGGCACTCGATATCGAGTAAGCCACAAACAGCGTGACGACGGGAGCCTTGGCTCCCGTTTTTTATGCCTGCAACTTGCTGAAAAATGACAAAAAAAGAGGGCCAGATAAACTGGCCCTTAACTGGAAGCAATGTGAGCAATGTCGTGCCTTCACAAGAAGTCCATCACGTTGGAACGAATGAAGTCTTTCCCGGAAAACAAGTTAACAATAATCATTCTCATTTAACTAGGCAAGCGCTATTTGCAGAAAGTGCAAAAAAATTGACCACCGCGAAGGGTGGTCAATCTGGTCAGGCTTGCCGGGTGGCCGTTTGCAGGCTGGATAATCCGGCCTCGCCCACCAGCTTGCGGCTGAGGTAGCGCAGCAAGACACCGTAGAGCGGCACGAACAAACCAAGGCTTATCAGCAACTTGAATACGTAATCGACGGTTGCGATCTCGACCCAGTGCTCTGCCATGAAAGGATCTGTGGTGCGCCAGAAGGCCACACTGAAGAAAGCGATGGTATCGACCAGATTACCGAACAGGGTGGAGGCCGCAGGTGCAATCCACCACTGCTTGAGCAGACGCAGCCGGTTGAACACCACCACATCCATGAACTGCCCTACCAGATAGGCCATAAAGCTGGCCAACGCGATACGCGCCACGAACAGGTTGAATTCGGCCAGATGACCAACGCCCTGGAAGCTCCCTTCAAAGAAGAGCACGGAGAGCGCATAGGAGACCGCCAGCGCAGGCAGCATCACGGTCTGGATAATCTTGCGCGCCAGACCGGCACCGAAGATCCGCACCGTCAGGTCAGTGGCCAGGAAGATAAACGGGAAGCTGAACGCGCCCCAGGTGGTATGGAAGCCAAACACGGTGATCGGCAGCTGCACCAGATAGTTGCTGCTGGCAATGATCAGGATGTGGAACAACGACAGGCGAACGAGCGCCGTTTGGTACTGCGCAGGGGTCAAATTCATCTTGTGACCTTTTTGGTTAATGGGGTTAGGGAACCCATATCGCCACCATTGGCGATAATCGAGGGGCGAGATTATACGCCCCCAAACCGATAGTTCAATCTTTATGCGATTACGCTTGTCCAGGTTGGCCAGCGGCAGAGCAGGCCTTGCAGGCGATAGTCACATCTTGTGCTGTCTGGCGAGCCAGAGCAGCGCCTCCCGATCCGCCGGGCGCACCGCCTCCAGCCAGCAGCCGCTGTAGTGTTCGTACTCCAGCCGAAACTGGCTCCCTTCAAACTCCAGCAACCAGCTATGGCGGTCGGCCCCCGCATCCTGCTCGAGCGGCTGCAGCTCCCACTCTCGCAGCAAGGCCTGCGCCAACAGCGGGAATGTATCCCAATCGAGCGCCGGACAATCCAGCGCCACCACGCCAGCTTCGCTATCTACCTGTTTGATTTGCCAACTCATTCCCTGTCTCTCAGCTACTGCAGGAAAGCTCACCACCGCAATACCATGCCGGAGTCGGGGTGGCGAGATCCTCATATTCGGGTTGTTCATCATAGGGGCGCTGCAGGGCGGCGAACAGCCGCTCGAACGGCCGCATATCCCCTGTGTCGGCGGCGTCTATCACCTGCTGGGCCAGCGCATTGCGCAGCACATACTTGGGATTGATGGCATCCATCTGCGCCTTGCGCACAACATCCTCGCTGCCTTCGCGCATTAGCCGCGCCCGATAGCGCTCCAGCCACGCCTGCCAAACACCTGGTCCAGACAACAGGGCCAGCAGAGACGCAGGCCACGCCCCCTCTTGCGTCACCTCACCGAGACGGCGCAGGAACAGGTGGTAATCCACTTTGTTAGCCGCCAGCAACCGGAACAGCTCGCGGAACAGCGCCGGGTCATCCTCCTCCCACACCGCCAGTCCGAGCTTGGCCCGCATCAGCTCGGAGTAGTGCAGCATCAGCTGCTGCTCGTACTGGGCCAACGCTGCAGCCAGCGCATCACCGTCTACATGGCCAGCCAGCGCCTGCGCCAGTTTTTGCAGATTCCAGTAACCGACCGCGGGCTGCTGATCCAGCGCGTAGCGGCCCGCAGGGTCCGAGTGGTTGCAGACAAAATCGGGCACGTAGGCATCGATAAAGCCGTATGGCCCGTAATCCAGCGTCAAGCCGAGCAGCGACATATTGTCGGTATTCATTACCCCGTGACAGAAGCCCGCTGCCTGCCATTTGGCAATCAACCGCGCGGTGCGGCGCACTACCTCGGCAAACAGTTCGGCACCACTCTCCAGTTCGGGGAAGTGGTGGCGCAGCAGATAGTCGATGAGCGGCGGGATCTTCTCCCCCTGCCCGCTCCAGGCGAAATACTCGATATGACCGAAGCGCAGATGGCTGGAGGCGGTGCGCAGCACAGTCGCCCCGGTCTCCACCTGCTCGCGATAAACGGGCTCCTGACTCCCCACCAATACCAGCGCACGGGTGGTCGGGATGCCGAGAGCATGGAGCGCCTCGGAGGCGAGATACTCGCGAATGCTGGAGCGCAGCACGGCGCGGCCGTCACCAAAACGGGAGAACGGGGTTTTACCCGCCCCCTTCAGGTGCAGATCCCAGCGCAGCCCATCCGGCGCCAGCTGCTCACCCAGCAGCAGCGCGCGACCATCACCAAGCCGCGGGCTATAACCCCCGAACTGATGGCCCGCATAGACCTGAGCTACCGGCTGCATGCCTGGAAGCACTTTTCCCTCGCCACAACAGGCGATCCAGTCAGCCTCGCTGACGCCTCCCAGCCCCAACTCATCCAGCAAAGCCCGGTTGAGATGAAGCAACCGGGGTTGCTGCAGCGGCTGAGGGGCTACGGGTTCACAGGCCCAGGGCAACTCGGTCACAAAAGTGTTGATCAACTTCATGGTTGTACCATTCGTCCCTGCGTATGCTCGTGTCACTCTTTATACTGCCGTCAGCCATGCTTGCGCTAACTGACGACCATCATTTTTCAATTCAAGGAGAAGAAGATGCAAAAATGGGTATATGCCCTGCCCTTGCTGGCACTGGCGTGGGGTCATCAGGCCAAGGCTGCCGATATTGAAGCCGGCAAAGCCAAGGCGGCGGTCTGTGCCGCCTGTCACGGCGTGGAAGGCAAGGCGATGATCCCCAACTATCCCCATCTGGCGGGTCAGAATGCCGCCTATCTGGTGAAACAGTTGAAAGCGTTCAAGGATGGCACTCGCAAAGAGCCCTTGATGGACCCCTTCATGGCGCCGCTGACCGATGCGGATATCGACAATCTGGCAGCCTTCTACGCCAGCCTGAAATAACCTCGCGTCTGGCCCCAGGTTCTTCCGAGCCGCGCTTACCCTGGTCGATTAGGCAGCCTAATCGACCCTAACGACGGCAGTAGTCGATGATCAGGTCCATAAAGGCTTCGCCAAAGCGTTCCAGCTTGCGGTGACCCACACCGTTGATAGCCAGCATCTCGTCTTCGGTCATCGGCATCAGCTGAGCCATCTCCACCAGGGTCGCATCGTTGAATACCACGTAGGGCGGCACCTCTTCATCCTCGGCAATCTGCTTGCGCAGGCCGCGCAACTCCTTGAACAACCGCTTGTCATAGTTGGCATTGTCGAGCAGGCCATTGCGCTTCTCCTTGCGGCTGGAGATGGGCTGCAAGCGGGGCACCGCCAGCTCAAGCTTCACCTCGCCACGCAGCACGGGGCGGGCTGCTTCGGTCAGCTGCAGCACCAGATTACGGGTGATGTTCTGGGTCAGCAGCCCCTTGTGGATCAGCTGGCGGATCACGCTCATCCAGTATTCATGGCTCTGATCCTTGCCGATGCCGTAAGTCGAGAGCTTGTCGTGGCCGTGATCCTTGATGCGCTGATTGAGGGAACCACGCAGCACCTCCACCACATAGCCCACCCCGAAGTTCTGCCCCACCCGCCAAACGCAGGAGAGTGCTTTCTGGGCATCTTCGGTGCCGTCATAGCTCTTGGGCGGATCGAGACAGATATCGCAGTTGCCGCACGGCTTGTCGTTGTACTCGCCAAAGTAGTTGAGCAGCACCTGGCGGCGACAAGTCTGCGCCTCGGCGAAGGCGGCCATCACGTTGAGCTTGTACTGCTCCACCTGCAACTGCTGGGGATTCTCGATGTTGTCGAGCAGGCGGCGCACCCGACCGATGTCGGCAGGATCGTAGAGCAGCAACGCCTCGGCGGGAGTCCCATCACGCCCGGCGCGGCCGGTCTCCTGATAATAGGATTCGATGTTCTTCGGGATGTCGTAGTGCACCACGAAGCGCACATTGGGTTTGTCGATGCCCATACCGAACGCCACCGTCGCCACCACTATCTCGATGTCGTCCTTGAGGAAGGCATCCTGCGTCTGCTGGCGCTGCTCGAGCGGCAGCCCCGCATGATAGGGCGCGGCCTTGCAGCCGTGGCGAGATAACCGCTCGGCCACCTCCTCCACCCGGTTGCGACTGGAGCAGTAGACGATGCCGCAGTTGCCCTTCTGGCTCTGCACGTAGCGCAGCAGCTGCTCGGCCGCCTTGAACTTCTCCACCAGGCTGTAGCGGATGTTGGGACGATCGAAGCTGGCTGTGTGGATGAAGGGATCGTTCAGCTCTAGGCGGTGCAGCATGTCGCTGCGGGTCGCCTCGTCGGCGGTGGCCGTAAGCGCTACCACCGGCACCTGCGGGAACCACTGCTTGAGTCGCCCCAGCGCCGCATACTCAGGCCGGAAATCGTGGCCCCACTGGGAGACACAGTGCGCCTCGTCGATGGCGAACAGCCCGAGCGGCAGCTCGGCCAGCCGATCCATAAACTCGTGCTGCAACAGTCGTTCGGGGGAGACATAGACCAGCTTGATCTCGCCGCGGCGCATGGCGGCGAAGTTCTGGATCATCTCCTCCCGACTGAGGGCCGAGTTGATGTAGACCGCCGCTACACCGTTGGCGCGCAGGCTGTCGACCTGATCCTTCATCAGCGAAATAAGGGGAGAGACCACCACCCCGAGCCCGGGCCGCAGCAGTGCCGGGATCTGGTAGCAGAGCGACTTGCCGCCACCGGTGGGCTTGAGCACCAGCGCATCGCGCCCCGCGACGATCTGCTCGATGATCTCGAGCTGACCCGGCCGAAACTGCTGATAGCCGAAGACCGCCTGCAGCAGGGCAAGCGGACTCTCTGGCTGAGGATCTGGCAGGGTTTCGGCAATCGCGGTCATGGGCTCTCCTTTGGGGTCGCCATTCTAAAGCAGCCGCCGCCCACAATAAACCTGCCATTGCGACTGTTAAGGAACTGTTGCAGACTGGCTGGAGTTTTTACTCGGCTTTGATGACAAGGATTGGGATCAGAGAATGAAACAGATGCAGAAGAAGATGGCGCTCAGTGGCATTGCCAACCTGTTTGCCGAGAAGATGCCGTTCAACAAGCTGATCGGCATGCAGGTGACCCACTACGACTTCGACAAGGTGGAACTGCGCATCAAGATGGACGAGAAGCTGATCGGCAACCCCTTCCACAACATCCTGCATGGCGGCGTCACCGCCACGCTGCTGGATGTGGCGGGCGGCATGATCGTCGCCGCCTCCTGCATCGACGAGCTGGAGGAGTTCTCCCCCAGCTATCTCAAGGAGCGCTTCGCCCGCCTCGGCACCATAGATCTGCGGGTGGATTACCTGCGCCCGGGACGCGGCAACGAGTTTATCGCCACCGCCCACATCATCCGGGCTGGCAGCAAGGTGGCCGTCGCCCGGATGGAGCTGCACAACGAAGAGGGCACCCACATCGCCTTCGGCACAGGTACCTATCTGGTGAGTTGAACCAAGTTAGTGCATAAAAACCACGCGGCTAATCCACTTTTAATCATTAGATTCCTTACCCCCTCTGGCCGAACAAGGTCCATACTGATAATCGGGATTGTGTGCAGAGGGAGGATTGCAGGCGATGAGTGCGAAACTGGCCATCAAACCATCCAGAGCCTTGTTGACACAGCTCGAGTCCATGCTCGACGAGGTGCAGACACCCGAGTGTCGCCACTGGTTGGAACAGGAGCTTAAGGGGTATTCTCTCTCCTCACCCTTGCCTTGGTATCGCATCGTTCCCTGTCGGCAACGCGGTCACTTTCTGGATCTGAAAACGGGAAAATATTTGACCTGTCACATCAACAGTCAAACGCTATGCCAACGCGATCTGGCCCAAATTCAGTTCATTTATGCCCGTGAACCCGCCGCCCACTATTTGCTGCAACGCAATTCCGGTATTGAACCCTGGCCAGAGCAGCTGCTGGAAGATTATCAGGAGCAGTTGATCCCCGGCCATTTATGCCTGCAAGCCTGGCATGAGCCCGTGATTTCATTACGTGCACAACTGATGGAGGGAATAGAACATTTCATTAGTGAGTACCCCAAGCACGCGGCCTTGCTGCCTCAACACAGTTTCAAGGCTTTGCGGCATCAGCACTGGCATATCTGAGTAAGCGCCTGGCGCGCAAGGAGGGCACCATAGACAAGACCCATAGCGAGATTGCCACAATCTAGAGTGCCGGAGTCAGGATCAGACTCCACCGATGGGCCACCGAGCGGTGGCCCTTTTAATGTCTGTGGTCTTGCTTCGACCCTGCATACTGCAAGTCAGATCACTTGGCCAGGTAACAGGTCAGCAGCTAAAGAAAATCGGGAAAACAGGAAGGATAAATGCAAAAAGGCCGCTCTATTGAGCGGCCTTTTCAAATTTGGTCGGTGTGAGAGGATTCGAACCTCCGACCCCTTCGTCCCGAACGAAGTGCGCTACCAAGCTGCGCTACACACCGATGTCTGCGGGACGGGAATTTACCGAAAGCCCAGACCCGACACAAGCCTTTTTTGCATTTGGCAGGAAAAAAAGTGCCGTTCGCTCAACTATTCAGCACTCTTTTCATCCGTTTACCGGGCTGCAGCCAGCTGGTGACATTCCGGCAACCGGACGTCAGGCCAGGCGCAGGGAGGCTGGCCCCAGCAGACGGCGCTGCCAGTCAGCCACAGTGCCATGCTCCAGCCAGTCGGCTGCATGCTGGCGCCAGTTGGGGGAGAGAGCAGGATTCTCCAGCAATATCAGCAGATCCGCTTCATTGCGCACCTGATTGAACAGGATATCCGCCGTGCGCTTCACCGTCAGTTCGGGATAGGGTCTGTCTACCAGCTCCATGGCCGTGTCAGGCGCGATCATGCCCTCCTCCAGCACCCGCAGCAGCCAGCCACAACGGCCATTCAGTTGCATCACCTGCGACATCTGGCCATAGCCAAAGCGCTGGTTGAGCTTGAAACAGGGGGATCTTGGCTGACTTATCTGGATCAGCGCCTCGCCGAGTCGATAGACATCGCCAATGCAGGCTTGCGCCTCGATCAACCCGAGACCAGAGAGGTTCTCGCCAAAGGCGGCAGGTTGCCAAGGGATACGTGGCGCAGGCAAGCCCAGTGCGGTTTGCCAGGTCTGCCACCAGAGATAGTGATCGGCAGGATAGTAGTGGAGCGCCCGATCCGGGCCACCGTGGTGGCGCAGGTCACACTGCTCATCCCCTTCCAGACCCGCAAAGGTACAGCGAACTGGTGCAGAGATCGGTTGCTTGTGAATGGCGCTGGTGAGGCCGGGCACCAGCTCGGTGCCACGACCGCTAAAAAGGGAGATCCGCATACTCATCCTCCAGGTTGACGAGAGTAGGCGGATCTTATCATGGCGTCAGACGACGGCCTGCATCTGGGTGGTCATGGCGATCTCGGCGCGACGGCGCTTCTCTGCCCTGGCCATCAGATACCAGCTGCCGAAGGTAAAGAGCGATACCGACAGCAGGATCAGGCTGGCCACCGCGTTGATCTCGGGTTTCACCCCTAGCCGCACCGCCGAGAAGACCTCCATCGGCAAGGTGGTGGAGCCCGGGCCAGAGACGAAGCTCGCCAGCACCAGATCATCCAGCGACAGGGCGAACGACATCATGCCGCCTGCCGCCAGCGAGGGGGCGATCATCGGGATGGTGATCAGGAAGAACACCTTCCACGGCTTGGCGCCAAGATCCATCGCCGCCTCCTCGATGGAGAGATCCAGCTCCCGCAAGCGCGCCGACACCACGATCGCCACGTAGGCGGTACAGAAGGTGGTGTGGGCGATCCAGATGGTCAGCATGCCCCGCTCGGCGGGCCAGCCCACCAGCTGGGCCATCGCCACGAACAGCAGCAGCAGCGACAGACCGGTGATCACCTCGGGCATCACCAGCGGCGCCGTCACCATGCCGCCGAACAGGGTGCGACCACGGAAGTGGGGAATTCGGGTCAGCACGAAGGCTGCCACCGTCCCCAGCGCCACCGCGGCGATCGCGGTGTAGAAGGCGATCTCCAGCGAGCGGAACACGGATCCAATCAGCTGCTTGTTGTCGAGCAGGCCGAAGTACCACTTGAGCGACCAGCCACCCCACACCGTCACCAGCTTGGAGGCGTTGAAGGAGTAGATCACCATGATGATCATGGGCAGGTAGATAAACAGCAGCCCCAGCCAGAGCATCAGTTTGGCAAAACCGAAACGTCTCATCATGCCTTGCCCTCCAGCTCTTTGGCCTGGTTACGGTTGAAGAGGATGATCGGAATGATCAGCACCGCCAGCATCACTACCGCCAGCGCAGAGGCAACCGGCCAGTCGCGGTTGTTGAAGAACTCCTGCCACAGCACCTTGCCGATCATCAGGGTCTCCGGGCCGCCCAGCATTTCCGGAATAACGAACTCCCCCACCACCGGAATGAACACCAGCATGCAGCCGGCGATGATGCCGTTCTTGGAGAGCGGTACCGTGATCTGCCAGAACCGGGTCAGGTTGCGGGCCCCCAGGTCGGAAGCAGCCTCCAGCAGGCTCTGGTCATGTTTGACCAGATTGGCGTAGAGCGGCAGCACCATGAAGGGCAGGTAGGAGTAAACGATGCCGATATAGACCGCCAGGTTGGTGTTGAGGATCTGCAGCGGTTCGTCGATCACCCCGATCCCCAGCAAAACGCTGTTGAGCAGGCCGTTGTTGCTGAGGATCCCCATCCACGCATAGACCCGGATCAGGATGGCGGTCCAGGTCGGCATCATGATCAGCAGCAGCAGAACGGTCTGGGTCTCCTTGTTGGCCCGGGCGATGGAGTAGGCCATCGGATAGCCAATCAGCAGGCAGAGCAAAGTGCTGACGAAGGCCATCTTGAGTGAGCCCAGATAGGCAGCGATATAGAGCTCATCCTCCTGCAGCAGCAGGTAGTTGCCCATATTGAGCAGGATGGTGAGCTGATTGTCGGCCCAGCTCACCACGTCGGTGTAGGGCGGGATCGCCACATCCGCTTCCGCAAAACTGATCTTCACCACGATGACGAAGGGCAGCAGGAAGAAGAGGAACAGCCAGAAGAAGGGGATGCCGATCACCAGTCGGCGCCCCCCGACCCGCTTCAGTCGTTGCAAGAACTTCATGATTGCAGCACCACGCCGCTGTCATCTTCCCAGTAGAGGAACACCTGGTCATCCCAGGTTGGCCGCTTGCCGTGGCGTTCGGCATTGGCGATGAAAGCTTGAACGATTTTGCCCGAGGGCAGCTGGATGTGATAAACCGAGTGACCGCCCAGATAAGCGATGTCATAGACCTCACCCTTGGTCCAGTTGAAGTCCGGGTGCTCGATCTCCTCCGGCTTTTGCAGACTCATCAGCAGTTTCTCCGGCCGCAGGGCGTAGGTCACCTTCTTGTTTTCGGCGCGGGAGCTGATGCCGTGGCCCACATAGATGGGCTGCTCCAGATCGGCGCAGGCGATGGTGGCGTGGTCCTGCTCATCCTCCACCAGCAGGCCGTCGAACAGGTTGACGTTGCCGATAAACTCGCACACCAGCCGACTGGCCGGAGTCTCGTAGATATCCATCGGGCTGCCGATCTGCTCGATGCAGCCGAGGTGCATGATGGCGATCCGCTCCGCCATGGTCATGGCCTCTTCCTGATCATGGGTCACCATGACACAGGTCACCCCAACCCGCTCGATGATCTCCACCAGCTCCAGCTGCATCTTGGATCGCAGCTTCTTGTCGAGCGCCCCCATGGGTTCATCCAGCAGCAGCAACTTGGGACGCTTGGCCAGCGAACGAGCCAACGCCACCCGCTGGCGCTGGCCACCGGAGAGCTGATGCGGTTTGCGACGGGCATACTGGGTCATCTGTACCAGCTTGAGCATCTCCTCCACCCGGGCATCGATCTCGGCCTTGGGCAGGCCATCCTGCTTGAGGCCAAAGGCGATGTTCTGGGCCACCGTCATATGGGGGAACAGGGCGTAGGACTGGAACATCATGTTGATGGGGCGTTCATAGGGGGGCATGTCGGTGATGTCGACCCCGTCGAGGAACAGCCGCCCCTCGGTCGGGCGCTCGAAACCGGCCAGCATCCGCAGCAGGGTCGATTTGCCGGAACCGGACCCGCCGAGCAGGGCGAAAATCTCCCCCTTGTGAATATTGAGAGATACGTTATCGACCGCCAGCGTTTCGTCGAACTGCTTGCTTACCCGATCAATTTTCACCAGCACTTCTTTGCGCTGCTGACTGCCCTCGAGGGCTTTCTTGTAGGCACTGGAGGCTATCGCCATTACCAAACTCCCCAACGTGATACCGGCCTTGCGGCCGATTCATAAAAGCGATTTGGCGCCCCCGAACGGGCACCAAGGTTAGGTACCGGACTTGATCTTGGTCCAACTCCGGGTGATTAGACGCTGTACCGAGCGGGGATGTGCTTCCTGCACATAGAGTCGCTCCAGCACGGCCTGAGGGGGATAAACCTCCTCATTGTTGCGCACCGCCTCATCCATAAACTCGCCCGCCCTTGAGTTGGGATTCGCGTAGCCCACATAGTCGCTGACCTTGGCGATCACTTCGGGCTGCAGGACGTAGTTGATGAGAGCGTGCGCCTCTTTGACATTGGTGGCATCGGACGGGATCGCCATCATGTCGAACCAGAGATTGCCCCCCTCTTTCGGAATGCTGTAGGCAATTTTCACCCCCTTGCCAGCTTCATCGGCGCGGGCAGCGGCTTGCAGGATATCGCCGGAAAAACCGGCCGCCACGCAGATGTCGCCATTGGCGAGATCGCCGATGTATTTGGAGGAGTGGAAGTAGGCCACATAGGGCCGCACCTTGAGCAGCAGCGCCTCGGCCTGCTTGATATCCCCTGTCGCATGACTGTTGGGATCGAGCCCGAGGTAGTTGAGGGCAGCAGGGATCATCTCGTCGGCAGAGTCGAGGAAGGCGACGCCGCAGCGAGAGAGTTTCGCCATGTTTTCCGGTTCGAAGATGGTGGCCCAGGAGTCAATCTTGTCGACCCCCAGCACCGCCTTGATTTTGTCGACGTTGTAGCCGATGCCGTTGGTCCCCCACAGATAGGGCACCGCGTACTGATGACCCGGATCCACCTTGTCGAGCTGCTTGAGCAGCACGGGATCCAGGTTGGCCAGATTGGGCAGCAGGGATTTATCCAGTTTCTGGAAGGCTCCCGCCTTGATCTGCTTGGCCAGGAAATTATTGGAGGGCACCACCAAATCGTAACCGGTACGCCCCGTCAGCAACTTGCCTTCCAGGGTCTCGTTGGAGTCAAACACGTCATAGACGGTCTTGATCCCGGTCGCCTGCTGGAAATCGCTGAGGGTGGTCTCGCCGATATAGTCAGACCAGTTGTAGAAGTGCAGCACAGGAGCAGCCTGGGCCACATTCGCCAGTCCCATGGTCAGCGCTACGGTTAGCAATCTGGTTGTATTCACGGTGTCAGTTCTCCTGTTTCAGTGGTTGACCGTCTGCGGATCCATTCGCGCGGCCCATCCGGATGGATGGCATCACTACCCTCCCGGCCGAACTGCGGACCGGGAGGGGCATTCGTTACTTACTTGCCGGACTTGATCTTGGTCCAGCTGCGGGTCATCAGACGCTGCACCTTGGCCGGCAGATCCGGGAAGGTGTAGATCTTCTGCAGGGTTGCCGCATCAGGGTAGATACCCGGATCGGTGCGGATCTCCTCATCCACCAGCGGGGTCGCCGCCTTGTTGCCGTTCGGGAACTGCACCACGTTGGTGATGTTGGCGATCACCTCGGGCTTCATCAGGTAGTTGATGAAGGTGTGGGCCGCCTCGACGTTCTTGGCATCCGCCGGAATGGCGATCATGTCAAAGAAGCTGCCTGCCCCCTCTTTCGGAATGGTGTAGGTGAGCGCGACGCCATTCTTGGCCTCGGCTGCCCGCGCCTTGGACTGCTGCAAGTCACCGGAGTAACCGACCGCTACGCAAAGGTTGCCGTTGGCCAGATCCGAGATGTACTTGGAGGAGTGGAAATAGGCGGTATAGGGACGGATGGAGAGGAACAGCTCCTCAGCCTTCTTCAGCTCGGCCGGTTTCTGGCTATCCGGTTTGAAGCCCAGATATTGCAGGGCAGCCGGCAGCATTTCGGTCGGTGAATCGAGGAAGGAGACGCCACACTCTTTCAACTTGGCCATGTTCTCCGGCTTGAACACCAGATCCCAGGAGTTGACCGGGGCATCAGCCCCCAGCACGGCTTTCACCTTCTCGGCGTTGTAGGCATAGCCGATGGTGCCCCACAGATAGGGGATGGAGTACTGGTTGCCCGGATCGCTCGGCTCGAGCGCCTTGAGCAGGTCGACATCCATGTTTTGCCAGTTGGAGAGCTTGGACTTGTCCAGTTTCTGGAACACGCCCGCCTTGATCTGTTTGGCCAGGAAGGGATTGGATGGCACCACGATGTCGTAGCCCGAACTACCCGCCAGCAACTTGGCTTCCAGTACCTCGTTACTGTCGAACACGTCATAGACCACCTTGATCCCCGTCTCCTTCTGGAAGTTATCCAGGGTATCCGGCGCTATGTAGTCGCTCCAGTTGTAGACGTGCAGCACCTTCTCTTCAGCCATTGCTCCGGCACTTGCCATGACCAGAGCCACAGAGGCAGCGATCACTCCTGTTTTGAAAGACATCATCCTTGTCTCCTAAGCAAATTGTATGCGCATGCCAACCTGCCCGACCCGCCTCAACCCTTCAGCTTTGCGGCTGTCAGATCCAGACTGCGCCTGGCCAGATCGACCAATTCATCAACCTGTTCCTCGGTGATGACCAAGGGGGGCGATATGATCATGGTATCGCCTACCGCCCTCATCACCAAGCCATTGTTAAAGCAGAACTCCCGGCAAGTCATCCCCGCATTTGCCTGAGCCGGGAAACGCCGGTTGGTCTGCTTATCCTCAACGATTTCCAGCGCGGCGACCAATCCTTTGCCTCGGGTTTCTCCCACCAGTGGATGATCGGCCAGCTCCGCCCAGCGGCGCTGCAAATAGGGGCCGATAGTATCATGCACTCGCTTAACTATGCTCTCTTTCTGCATAAGCTGGATATTGGCCACCGCCACGGCGCAAGAGACCGGATGACCCGAGTAGGTGAAGCCGTGGTTGAACTCGCCCCCCTCCTCCACCAGCCCCTTGGCAACCCGATCACTCACCATCACTGCGCCGAGCGGCAGATAACCGGAGGTGATCCCCTTGGCCAGACACATCAGGTCCGGCTTGATGCCAAACCCTTCGCTGGCAAACCAGTGGCCGGTACGGCCAAAGCCGCAGATCACCTCGTCGGCGATCAGCAGGATGCCGTAGTGATCGCAGATACGCTGGATCTCCGGCCAGTAGCTGTCGGGCGGAATGATGACGCCGCCCGCCCCCTGGATCGGCTCGCCGATAAAGGCAGCCACCTTGTCCACCCCCAGCTCCAGAATCTTCTGCTCCAGCTGACGGGCCCGCTCCAGCCCGAAGTCGTGGGCACTCATCCCCTGTCCCTCACCGAAGTGGTAAGGCTGATCGATGTGCACTATGCCGGGAATGGGCAGACCACCCTGGGCATGCATCCCCTTCATGCCGCCCAGACTCGCCCCCGCCACGGTGGATCCGTGATAGGCGTTGTGGCGACTGATAATCACCTGTTTGTCAGGCTGCCCCTTGCTGGCCCAGTAGTGGCGCACCATCCGCAGCACAGTGTCGTTGCACTCGGAGCCGGAGCCGGTGAAGAAGACGTGGTTGAGATGGGCTGGCGTCACCTCGGCCAGCAGGGTCGCCAGCTCGATCACCGGCGGGTGAGCGGTCTGGAAGAAGAGGTTGTAGTAGGGCAACTGCTGCATCTGGTGGGTAGCGGCATCCACCAGCTCCTGGCGGCCATAGCCCATATTGACGCACCACAGGCCCGCCATGCCGTCGAGAATGCGTTTGCCCTCGGAGTCTTCCAGATAGACGCCGCTGGCGTTGGTAATGATGCGCGAGCCCTTCTTGTTCAGGGCCTGAAAGTCGGTAAAGGGGTGCAGGTGGTGGCTGGCATCCAGTTGTTGCCACTCACGGGTTGTCTGCTGCATTTGTTGCTCCTCGGTTCCTTCGATTTAGCAAGATTCAGTCGTCAAATAGTCAGGTGAGTAGTCAGGCGGGCTTGCATGCTCGCAGCCACAACCACTCACAGGTGGCTGCCGCCACCTGACTCGCGTTTAGGTCTCTTCGATACAGGGACCGGGGAGGCCGACTCCGGCCTCCCCGTTACAGGGGGATCAGACGTTCAGCAGCAGGAACTCCCGCTCCCAGCGACTGATCACCCCGAAGTAGGTCTCGTACTCTTTGCGTTTGACCGCAACAAAGGCGCGGGTGAAGCGCTCACCCAGCATCTCCTTGATGGGCTCGCACTGCTCGAGATGGCTGAGTGCCTCCTCCAGCGAGCGGGGCAGGCTGTAGGGCAGGTCATAAGCGCTCGACTTCATCTCCGGCAGCGGCTCCAGCTTCTCCATCATGCCGAGATAGCCACAGGCCAGAGTGGCGGCCAGCGCCAGATAGGGGTTGGCATCGGCACCGGCGAAGCGGTTCTCCACCCGCCGCGCGCTCGGGTCGGAGAAGGGCACCCGCAGGCCGCAGGTGCGGTTCTCTACGCCCCACTGGACGTTGCGCGGCGCGCTCTCGCCAAAGGTGAGGCGGCGGTAGGAGTTGACGTTGGGGGCCAGCAGGGCGGTCACCGCCGGGGTGTATTTCTGCAGACCGGCGATAAAGTGCATGAACTGTTCGCTGTTGCCGCCGCTCGCGGTACCGAACAGGTTGTGGCCGTTCACATCTTCCAGACTCTGGTGGATGTGCATGGCCGACCCCGGTTCGTCGCTCATCGGCTTGGCCATAAAGGTGGCATAGATGCCGTGGCGGTGTGCGGCCTCACGCATGGTGCGCTTGAACAGGAACACCTGATCCGCCAGATCGATCGCATCACCATGCAGGAAGTTGATCTCCATCTGGGCGGCGCCCGACTCGTGGATCAGGGTGTCCACTTCCAGTTCCTGCGCCTCGCAGTAGTCATACATGTCTTCAAAAATGGGGTCGAACTCGTTGACCGCATCGATACTGAACGACTGGCGGGCGGTCTCAGGGCGGCCGTTGCGACCGACCGGCGGCACCAGCGGATAGTCGGGGTCTTCGTTGCGGGTGACCAGATAGAATTCCAGCTCGGGCGCCACTACCGGCTTCCAGCCCTGCTTCTCGTAAAATGACAGAACCCGACGCAGCACGGAGCGCGGCGCGATGTCGATCAGCTTGCCGTTGACGTCGAAACAGTCGTGGATCACCTGGGCAGTCGGCTCCAGCGCCCAGGGGACAAAACGGATGGTGTTGGGGTCAGGATAGAGCTGCATGTCCCGCTCCAGCGGGTCGATCATGCTGTCGTCATCCGGATATTCGCCGGTCACCGTCTGGGTGAAAATCACCTCGGGCAGACGCATGCCCCCTTCACGCAAAAACTTGTTGGCTGGGATGATCTTGCCCCGGGCGTTGCCGGTGAAATCCGGGAACAGGCACTCCACTTCCGTGATGCGATTGCTCTCCATCCAGCCTTTTATACTGTCCATGTTAAACCCCGACTTTACGGTTGCCATTGGCAAGGGTGTCTAATATATGGAACACCCTTGTTATAAAATTGTAATCAACATCACCATAAAAGCCCGCCATCAAGGGCAATGTCAAGCGGGCGTGTTTAAAAAACTATAAATAACGGCGCATATAATGACCAAGGCGGCACCAAATACTAAACACTCAAATCCGTACGAAGCCCACCCTTCTCATCGTTGCAAAGGCGATGCCAACAGAGGGTGAAGCAGGCGCCAGATCCCGGCCAATCCCCCGCAGGAACGGACCATTTTTTTGCAAGGGCGCACAATCCTTATCCTATTTGCTTTGCTTGGCTGCATTTTTTTGGTACAAGGCCCGCCCTGATTTGCACTCTCTTGCATGAAACAGGTGCAAATCGGGATACAAGGGCTTGGTCTGTAGGCAGACAGCCCCCATAAACAGGGATAATTGGGTTAGTAAACTGACTGGTAGTTAATCGTATGTGTGATTTCATGACTGAAGACCAACTGGCCTTTTACAAGGGGCAGATCGAGCGACAGATCGTCGAGCTCGAAGAGCGCCTGAACTCCCAGGCCAGCCAGGCCATCGCCACCGACACCAACGAGATGGCTGATGAAATTGACCGTGCCAGTATCGAGGAAGCCCGCCGTCTGGAGCTGAACCGCATCGAGCACGACAAGCTGCACCTGCGCAAGCTGCGGGGCGCATTGAAGCGCATCAGCGAAGGGGATTTTGGTTACTGCGAATCTTGCGGTGACGAGATCTCCCTCAAGCGGCTGCATGCCCGTCCGGAATCCCGTTTCTGCGTCGAATGCCAGAGCACCAAGGAATTTAACGATACCCACGTGTTCCGTCGCGTCGCCTGATTCTTCGAAGAACCGTCACCATTCTGGTGCAACAGACGCCAGCAAGGCAGGGCCCTGCGCTCAAACCTTGCACAACGCCTCGCAGCAAGATGGTGACAAGTTCTGTTAGACTCCGGACACCTTCCGGAATCTACAGGAGAACAGAGAGTGAAATGGCTCATCAAGCTGTGTTTGTGCCTGCCACTGCTGGCACAAGCACAGGCTCTGACGGTCAAGGTCCCCAGCCGTCCCGTCAACAATCTTGACCAGGAGTACCAGTACAAGCTGCTGGAACTGGCCCTGACCCGCTCCGGGCAACCCTTTCGCATCCAGCCTGTCGAACTCGACCTCAACCAGTTCACCCTCCAGCAGCAGCTGAGCAAGGGCAAGACCATCAACGTCTTCTGGATGGGCACCTCCAGCGCACTCGAATCCTCCCTGATTGCCGTCCCCATTCCGCTGTTTCGCGGGCTGGAAGGATTGCGACTGTCCTTCATCCACGCAGATGCCCAAGAGAAGTTCAACCAGATCAATACCCTGGCCGACCTCAAACAGCTGAAGGCGGCGCAAGGGGTCGGTTGGGCCGATAACAAAATTCTGGAAAATGCGGGCATCCCGACCTTCTCCGGCCGATACAGCAGCCTGTTTCGCCTTATCAACGACGGCGACAAGATCGACTTCTTCCCGCGCGCCCTGGTGGAGATCTTCGCCGAGCGCAGCGAGCTGGTGGCGCAGTATCCCAACCTCGCTATCGAGCAGCATCTGCTGATCCGCTACCCCTTCGCCCAGTTCTTCTTCGTCAGCCCCGAATACCCCAAGCTGGCCAAGGCGATTCAGACCGGGCTGGAGCGGGCCTATGCCGATGGCAGCTTTATGAAGTTCTTCAATGACAACCCCAAGATCCGCGAAGCGCTCGCCAGCGCCAACCTCGATCAGCGGGTCACCATCGCCCTGCCCAATCCGGATATGACCCCATTGCTAAAATCCATTCCGGCCCAATATTGGGAGTATCCACCGCAGGGATAATCATCCCGATCGCCTGACCATGAGGGTCGGGCAGCGAGAACACTGTGCGCCAGGGAGGTGCCATGAAGGGAATCCAGGAGTGGTTTGCGGAGTATGGCCAGAGCCATCGCCATCCGGTCAACGTCGCCATCCACAAGCTGGCGGTGCCGGGCATCTATCTCTGCTCGCTGGCGCTGCTCTGGTGTCTGCCACACGGGCCCTTGCCAGAGCCACTCAACTGGGCGGCAGTGGCAGCCATTCCGGTGCTGCTGTTCTATCTGCAGCTGTCGTTTTCGCTGTTCGCGGGGATGGCCGGGCTGACCGCACTGGGACTGTGGATCTGCCACCAATGGCAGGGGCAGCTGTTGTGGTCCGCCGTGGCAGCGTTCGTGCTGCTCTGGATAGCCCAGTTTGTCGGCCACAAGATCGAGGGCAAACGCCCCTCCTTCCTCGCCGACCTGCAATTTCTGCTGATAGGCCCCGCCTGGGTGCTTGCCAGCCTCTATCGTCGCCTGGGCATTCCCTATTGAGGAGTGCCGGGCCAACAGGAGAGACCATGACACATAACCACACGCGACATAACGCCCTGCGCTGCGCCCTGCCCCTGCTGCTGGGGGCCCTGTTTGCCGGCCCGGCGCTGGCTGACAAGGCCGACCCGGTCGGTGAAGTGAGCACTGCCTTCAAGCTGTTTGGCCCCAACCACAAGATCCTGGTGGAGGCGTTCGACGACCCGCGCATCGACGGCGTCGCCTGCTATCTGGCGCGCCCCAAGACAGGTGGCGTCAAAGGCGGGCTGGGACTGGCGGAAGATCCCTCCCACGCCTCCCTGTCATGCCACCAGATCGGCCCCATCACCCAGCCCGAAAAGCTGAAAGCGGGGGAAGAGGTGTTCGATGTCAGCACCTCGCTGGTGTTCAAGGAGCAGAAAGTGGTGCGTTTTTACGACAAGAAACGCAATGCACTGGTTTACCTGACCTACAGCACCAAACTGGTGGATGGTTCGTACAAGAGTGCAGTCAGCGCCGTTCCCATCATGCCGTGGGGACAATAACCAGCCGGTTTGTCCGGTGATAGCTGACCCATTTTGTTGTAATTTGACGACACACACGCTGCGGAGCACATACCATGAAAGTCGCCGTATTCAGTACCAAGAGCTATGACAAAGAGCATTTCAACCAGGCCAACAGCCAGTACGGCTTCGACCTGGAGTTTTTCGATGTGCGGCTGGAGGCCAAAACGGCCCGACTGGCTCACGGCTTCCCGGTGGTGTGTCTGTTCGTCAATGACGATGCCGACCGCGAGGTATTGACCGAACTGGCTGCCAACGGCACCCAAGTGATTGCCCTGCGCTGCGCCGGTTACAACAACGTGGATCTGGCCGCCGCCAAAGAGCTGGGGCTGAAAGTGGTGCGGGTGCCTGCCTACTCCCCCGAGGCGACCGCAGAACACGCCGTCGGCATGATGATGTGCCTCAACCGCCGCATCCATAAGGCTTATCAGCGCACCCGCGACGCCAACTTCTCGCTGGAGGGGCTGGTCGGCTTCAACATGCATGGCAAGACCGTTGGCGTCATCGGCACCGGCAAGATCGGTCTGGCCGCTCTGCGCATCCTCAAGGGCTTCGGGGTTCGCCTGCTGGTCAACGATCCTTACCAGAATCCGGCAGCCATCGAGCTGGGAGCCGAGTACGTGGATCTCGATACCCTGTTCCGCCAATCCGACATCATCAGCCTGCACTGCCCGCTGTTCAAAGAGAACTACCACCTGTTGAACAAGGAGGCATTCGCCAAGATGAAGGACGGGGTGATGATCATCAACACCAGCCGTGGCGGCCTGCTCGACTCCAACGCCGCCATCGAGGCGCTCAAGACCTCCCGTATCGGCGCACTGGGGCTGGACGTCTACGAGGAGGAAGAGGATCTCTTCTTCTCCGACAAGTCCAACGAGGTGATCACCGATGACGTGTTCCGCCGCCTGTCTGCCTGCCACAACGTGCTGTTCACCGGCCATCAGGCATTCCTGACCCGCGAGGCGCTGCACGCCATCGCCGATACCACCCTCGGCAATATCCGCGCCATCGAGAGCCAGGGCCGCTGCGACAACGAAGTGGAATAAGGGCTCGCCCTCTCTTCGTCACGCGCCGGGTTGTGAGACCCGGCGCCTTCGGGTAGGCTAGCCCCCCTTTTTTATTCAGGAGTCTGGCGCCCATGTTTATCGGATTTGATTACGGCACCTCCAACTGTGCCGTGGCCGTGATGGAACAAGGTAGCCCCAGGCTGCTGAATCTTGGCGCATCCCGCTATCTCCCCTCCACCCTGCATGCACCCCACCGGGATGCTATCGCCGGTCTGTTGGCCGAAGGGCTGGCCCCCGCCCAGCAGGCGGAGTACCTCAAGCTGCGTGGCCCCGTGGTCACCCGCGCCCAGATGGTTCGCCGCCAGATGCGCGAAGAGGGACTGATCGACGAGCTGAGCTTTGGCGGTGCCGCGCTGGAGCGCTATCTGGAAGAGCCGGACGACGGCTACTACATCAAGTCACCGAAATCCTTCCTCGGGGCCTATGGCCTCAAGGCTCCCCAGATCGCCCTGTTTGAAGACATCGTCTGCGCCATGATGCTCCACGTTCGCCAGCAGGCGGAGCAGCAGCTCGGCGCCCCTATCCGCCAGGCGGTGATCGGCCGTCCGGTCAACTTCCAGGGGCTGGCGGGGGAAGAGAGCAACCAGCAAGCTATCGCCATTCTGACCGAGGCGGCCCGTCTGGCCGGTTTCGAGCAGGTGGAGTTCCTCTATGAACCGGTGGCCGCCGGGTTTGAATTCGAGGCGCGCCTCACAGAAGACGCCGTGGTACTGGTGGTGGATATCGGCGGCGGTACCACCGACTGCTCCATGCTGCGGATGGGCCCGAGCTACCGAGATCAGCTGGATCGCAGCGGCGATCTGCTCGGCCACAGCGGCCAGCGGATCGGCGGCAACGACTTCGATATCCGCCTGACGGTGGAGGGGATGATGCCGCTGCTCGGCATGCACGAGACCCTCAAGACCGGCAAGCCGCTGCCCCATCCGCTGTTCTGGGATGCGGCCGCCATCAACGACGTCAGCGCCCAGAGCCGCTTCTACAGCCTCGACACCGCCCGCCAGCTGCAGGATCTGCAGCTCGACAGCCAGCCCGGCAGCAAGCTGGGACGTCTGGCCAGCCTGCGGGCCCACAAGCTGAGCCACCAGCTGGTATGGCGTGCCGAGCAGGGCAAGATCGCCCTCTCGGAGCAAGAGCTCAATTGCCAGTCGCTGGCCGAGCTGGAAAAAGGGCTGGAAGCCGAACTGACCCGCGAACAGCTGGCCAACGCCTCAGCCCTGCTGCTGGAAAAAATTGGCGAGCTGATGGACGAAGCGATTGCCGCTGCCGGTGTGCAGCCGGATCGCATCTTCGTCACCGGTGGTAGCGCCCGCTCGCCGCTGATCGCCAGCTTTATCCGCCAGAAGCTCCCGTCCATCCCGCTTGAGGGGGGGGATGACTTTGGCTCGGTGGCCGCCGGTCTTGCCCGTTATGCCGAGCGGCTGTTCGCCAACTGAGCCCTGAGATAGCGTAAATCGATGGCAACATCACCCGTGTGTTGCCATTAAGCGACAGTCGTGCGGGACAAGGGGCGACAGAAGCGGTCGGTCGTCCCCTCTCCCGCCCTGCTCCCGACTGCCCAAAAAGGGTATTCTTGACGCTCCCCCAACCGGAGCCCCCTCATGCCCAGATTGCCCTTTTTGCTGATCCCCCTGTTACTGCTCGCTGGCTGCAGCTCGACCGCCTTTGTTCAGCAAGATCTGCAACACCACCACTGGGTACTGAGCAAACTGGATGACGAACCGATCAAGGCCCCCCGCGACAATCCTCCCGATTTCGAGATCGGCGAGCACTTCACCGTCAACGGCATCGCCGGTTGCAACCGCTACTTCGGTCAGGGCCATCTGGAAGATGACAAACTGTGGGTTACCAGTCTGGGCAGCACCGAAATGGCCTGCATGCCACCGCTCGACACCATCGAACAGGCCGTGCTGACCACCCTTACCGAGGGGGCGACCTTGAGCGGCACCAGTCAGAACCTGATCCTGCAGGGCAAACAGCACCGTTTGGAATACACCTTGCGCGACTGGGTGTTCTAGCGCTCACAAAGCCGCATCACAAACAGGAACATGTTGTCCGGCTGTGGCACAATATGAGGCAGAGTTCGCAACGGAGGCTGCCTCAGCCATGTCGATGGATCGCCTGTTTGACAAGATCAAACAACTCCCCACTATTCCCAAGCTGCTGCACGAGTTGATGCAGAGCTTTAACGACGAGAATGCCCGCATCGACGAGATTGCGGCCAAGATCGCCATGGATCAGGTGATCAGCGTCAAGGTGCTGCGGATGGCCAACTCGGCCGCCCTGCGCCGGGGCAATGAAGTGACCTCCATCGAACAGGCGGTGATCCGGCTCGGCTTCAACCGGCTGCGCTCCGTGGTGGTCGCCTCCGGCATCATCGGCACCTTCAAGGCCCCGCCCAGCTTCGACAAGAACAAGTTCTGGACCGAGACCTTCCAAGTCGCCACCATAGCCCGAACCTTGGCACAGGAGGCCAAGGTGATGGATCCCGAGACCGCCTTTACCTGCGCTCTGATCCACAACATCGGCGAGCTGCTTATTCAAAGCACCTTGCCGGAAGAGGCCGAGCTCATCAACATGGCGATCCAGAACGGCAGCAGCCGAGTCGAGGCCCAGCGGGAGATGCTGGGCTACGACTATGCCCAGCTCGGCGCCGAGCTGGCGCGGCGCTGGAACCTCTCCGAGGCCTTCGTCGATGCTATCTCCCAACAGCTTGACCCGCTCTCCCACGATCCGGTCAGCAAGGAGGCGGTGCTGATCCGCCTCGCCGTGTTTATCTCCTTCGCCTGGAACGCGGGCGTGCCTGCCCAGGCCATCATCGCACGCTTCCCCAAACCGCTCGCCGACCAGTTGGGACTGGATCCCAAGTCGCTGGCAGGCCAGCTCGAAACACTGCATGAACAGGGTAATGCCCTCGCCGATCTTCTGACTCAATAAGCATCATGACCCATCCGTTTCTGTTTCATCCCCAGGTGGCGCCCTGGTTCAAAGAGAGCGCCGACGCACTGCAATTGACCCTTTTTAGCGAGCTGGATGCGCCGATCCGCGAGGTATGGCTGCGCCACGAGCCGGATAACGAGGAGTACCTGATCCCGATGACGGCAGTCTCCACCCGCGATCGGCTGCAGGTATGGCAGGCGACCCTGCCGCTCATCAAGGGACAGGATATCCACCTCTACAGCTTCAAGTGCCTCACCGACGAGGAGCAGTGGTGGCTGCACGGGGCGGGCGTCAGCGCGTCCATGCCGCCACGGGAGCAACATTTTCGCTTCAACAGCCTGCACCAGCCACCGGCCTGGGTGCAGGATCAGGTGTTCTACCAGATCTTCCCCGACCGTTTCTGCAACGGCGATCCGTCGCTGAGCGTCAAGCATCACGAGTACGAGTACCGTGGCAAAGCGGTGATCAGCAAGGCGTGGGGCGAGCCGGTCAGTCGCCACGAAGAGGGCCACGGCGCCTGCGAATTTTACGGCGGCGATCTGGCAGGCATCGATGCCAAGCTCCACTACCTGCAATCTCTCGGGGTGACGGCGCTCTACCTCAACCCCATCTTCGATTCGCCGAGCAACCACAAGTACGACACCCAGGACTACTTCAAGGTGGACGCCCACCTCGGCAGCAACGAGCAGTTCGCCGAGCTGACCCGCAACCTGCACCAGCGCGGCATGAAGATCATCCTCGATGCGGTGGTCAACCACACCTCTACCGAGCACCCCTGGTTCTGCCCGCCACTGGGAGCCCAGAGCAACCCGGACTCCCCGTGGCGCAGCTTCTACACCTTTGACAAAGAAGGGGATTACGTCAGCTGGAAGGGCATTCGCAGCCTGCCCAAGCTCGACTTCTCCTGCGAGAAGGTGCAAGACGCCGTCTATCGGGCCGACGACGCCATCCTCCGTTACTGGATGCGCGCCCCCTACCAGATCGATGGCTGGCGCTTTGACGTCATCCACATGCTGGGCGAGCGCGGCACCGCCGAGGGCAATCGCAGTCACGTGCGCGCCATTCGCGGGGCAGTGAAGCAGGAGAACCCGGATGCCTATGTGCTCGGCGAACACTTCTTCGAGGCGAGCCAGTGGCTGCAAGGGGATCAGGAGGACGGCGCCATGAACTACTACGGCTTCGCCCATCCGATCCGCGCCTTCCTGGCTGGCAAGGACATCGCCTACCACCCCATCAAGATCAGCGCCGAAGAGCTGGATCGTTGGCTCAAGCTGGCGCGGGCCCACATCCCGTTCAAGAACCAGCTGGCACAGTTCAACCTGCTGGACAGCCACGATACCGCCCGCTTCCTCCATCTGCTGGGAGAGGACAAACAGCGGATGCAGCTGGCCGCCACCCTGCTGCTCACCTATATCGGTGTACCCTCCATCTACTACGGCGATGAAGTGGGGCTATCCGGCGGCAACGACCCGGACTGCCGCCGCTGCTTCCCGTGGGATACCACAGACTGGGATCACGTGCTGCACGACCACTATCGTCGGCTGATCCAGATCCGCCGCCAGCGCCCCTCCCTGCGCCGTGGCGATATCCAGACCCTCTACGCCGGGCCCCACAGCTATGTGTTCGCCCGTACCCTGCAAAGCGATCAGGTGGTAGTGGCTTGCAACCGCCACCCGAGCGAGCCGCGCACCATCAGCCTGCCCCTGTGGCAGACCGCCAGCCCTGCCAGCCGCTTCACCGACGCCTTCAACGGTGAGAAGTTTGAAGTGGTGCAGGGCGAGGTGCAGCTCACCATCCCCGCCAACTCGGCGAGAGTGCTGATCTCCAGCTGAGCGGGCAACTTACGCGCTGAAAAGCAAAACCGGAGCCCAAGGCTCCGGTTTTTTATTCCGTTCAATCCACCATGACGTCTGGCCCCTAACCAGCCGCCATCAGTAATTGATGCTGACGTAGGGCACTTCCGGCACCTGCCAGCGCTGCTTGAGGTAGACGGTGAGCACGAAGAAGAAGTTGGCCAGCAGGTTGGCGAAGCGATAGAGAATAGGATCGAAGGCCACCTCGCTCTCTTCCAGCCTGACCAGTAGCCGCACCACCTTCTTGCTGCCGCAGCGGCACAGATGGAGGGTGGGAATGGGCTGTGGCCCCTGTGGCAGCACAAAACCGGTGACGCTGCCGCGACTCGCCTCGTTGTAGTGGTCGTAACGGGCCTTGAGCCACTCAAGATCTGCGTCGAAGATCCCCAGCTTGCCGCGCACCGAGCCGTTGAGGTTGTAGATAAGCCGCTGCAACGCCGCGAGATCCGCCAGCATGGGCTCGGTATCGGCATCCGGCGCAAGGTGTGACAGCACGGCCCCGACCTGACAGCAGAGCTCGTCGGTGGCGATTTCAAAATCACACTTGAGCGAGGTTTCGAAGATAAAGGGGTAGCAGAGCTCGCGCTTGTCTCTTGGCTTCTTGGGGTTCATGGGGCAACCGGATTGGATAAAAGGCCAGTTTGCCAGCCCCGGGAAGGGCTGGCAAACGGCAGCTCATTACTTGCGTTACGCGCTGTGGCTCAGGCGTTCTTACTGGCGGGCTCGGTGGAGGGCTGGAACTGGTTGATCATCCGCAGCGCCTCCAGCATCCGCTGGTTGAAGCTGGTGAAGCGATCGACCTGCGCCGATTCCTCTTCTCCTCTCGCGGCCAGCACGGCCGGGGTCAGCGCCTGTTGCTGGGATGGTGGCAGCAGGCTATCCGCCTGTTTCTGCACCTGATCCAGCTTCGGCAGATAGTCGGCAAACGGCTTGATCAGATCCTGCAGGGAGTGCGCCCCCTGATAGGTCTGGCTCAGCTTGACGCTCTGTTTGAGCTTGAGGGAGTAGGAAGCCAGCTGGCTGTCATCCAGTTTCAATTCGCTTGCCTTGTCCAGCAGATCCTCGAAGTTGCCGGAGAAGAAGTTCCCCGCCAGCTCGTCGATCCCCTTGACCAGCTTGCCGATGGACTCCATCTCGTCGCTGCTGAGATCCCCCTCCAGCGAGAAGCTGAAGCTCTGGCTCGATTTGAGGCTGAACTGGCTGCCGCTCTCGCTGCTCTGGGACTTGGTCTGCCAGCTATCGTTGAAGCGCAGCACCACCTTGTCGCCATCCTTGGTCTGGATCTCCAGATACCCCTGCTGGCGGCTGGCCATCTCGGCTTGTCCCATGTCGGTCGGAGAAACCTTGCCGAAGAACTCCTTCTCGAACTCCTCGAGCCCTTTCTGGATCAGCTTGTAGCTCTGATCGATACCGGTTTTGATATCGTCGTTGTCAGTCGCCCACTTGCCGAGCTGCTTCTTCGCCTCGTCAAAACCCTTGTCGACCCCCTTGCGGGCCTGCTCCATCATCCCGGTCAGGTCGTCGTCGGATTTGCCATCGGCCCGCGCGGCACCGAGCCGTCCGGTCACGAACTGCAGCACGTTGTCCGCCACCGACTGGAAGTCGAACAAGGTCTCCGGGGTGATCTCCTCAGGTGCTTTCACCTTAGGAGCCTGATAGCCCTGGCCGTTGATCTCCAGCGAGAACTGCAATGCCTGCTGGATCAGCACCTGCGCCCACTTGGGCGGCTTGTGCAAGGAGACCTCCTCCTCGCTCTTGACCTGTTTCTGCTCCGCCTGTTGGGGCGATTTGGGAGAAACACCCACTCCCTTGGGTTGGGCTGCGCCCACGCCTTCGATCTGCATAATGTGTCCTCCCACCATGCCTGTAGATCAGCTATCGGCCTGACTGAACACTTCTTGACCACAAAATGCTGGACAATCTGCGGCTGGCTTTTAAAATCGGGCCCCTTTGGGTGGCCTGTTGCCTTCCCCCGATTTCGACCCGGCCCGGCCGGTGTGCATGTGAGGTATTTATGACCCAATCCCAACAGCCTTCCGCGAACGCTCCGGCGCCTAGAACCGCGGCCGACTATCAGGCCCAACTCGACGAAAAGCGCGCTCGCCTCACCGAGCTGTTTGCCGGCTTCACCCTCCCGGCGCTGGAAGTGCACAGCTCACCGGCGGAGTACTACCGGATGCGCGCCGAATTTCGCATCTGGCACGAAGGGGATGAACTCTTCCACTGCATGTATGCCCCGGCGACCAAAGAGATCATCAAGATAGACCACTTCCCCACCGCCAGCCGCCTCATCAACCAGTTGATGCCGCTGCTGCTGGAGGGGCTGCGCCCACACCCGGTGCTGCGCCGCAAACTGTTCCAGATTGACTACCTCTCCACCCAGTCCGGCCAGATCATTGTCAGCCTGCTCTATCACCGCAAGCTGGAGGCCGAATGGCAACAAGCCGCCGAAGCACTGCAGGCCGATCTGCGCGCCAAGGGGTTCGAGCTGCAATTGATTGGCCGCGCCCACAAGCAGAAGATCTGTCTGGGGGATGACTTCGTCATCGAACAGCTCAACGTGGCGGGTCGCCAGCTCACATACAAACAGGTGGAGAACAGCTTCACCCAGCCCAACGCCGCCATCAACGAACAGATGCTGGCCTGGGCGCTGGATGTGACCAAGGGGAGCGAAGGGGACCTGCTGGAGCTCTATTGCGGCAACGGCAACTTCTCCATCGCGCTGGCGCAGAACTTCCGCAAGGTGCTGGCCACCGAGATCGCCAAGCCGAGCGTCGACTCCGCCCAGTTCAACATCGCCGCCAACGGCGTCGACAACCTGATCATCCTGCGCATGTCGGCCGAGGAGTTCACCATGGCGATGCGTGGCGAGCGGGAGTTCAACCGCCTCAAGGGGGTCGACCTCAAGAGCTACCAGTGCAACACCATCTTCGTCGACCCCCCCCGCGCCGGTCTCGACGATGCCACCGTCAAGCTGGTGCAGGAGTACGACAACATCCTCTACATCTCCTGCAACCCAGATACCCTGCAGGCCAACATGGCCGTTCTGGGCGAAACCCACGAGATCGCCCGTTTCTCCCTGTTCGACCAGTTCCCCTGGACCCATCACATGGAAGCCGGGGTCTATCTGCGCCGCAAGGCCGGTTGATTCAGGCAGACAGGAAAACAACAACAGGGCCGGATGGCCCTGTTTTGTTATTGACTGAACATCGGCCTCACTCCAGCCGGAAGTGACCCACGATCTCCCGCAGCCGGTCGTAGGTCTGCTGCATCGCCGCAGAGCTGGCGACCGTCGCTTCGCCATTGCGGGTCAGCTGGCGGATCACTTCGGCGATGGCGCTCATGTTGCGGTTGATCTCTTCGGCCACCGCGCTCTGCTGCTCCGCCGCCGTGGCGATATGGCTGATGAGATCGTTGATCTCCACCACTTCCCCTGCCATCAGATCCAGCGACTCGTTGACCCTGGTGGTGTTCTCGGCCGCCCCCTGACAGCTCTGCTTGGTGTTGCCCATGGCATCCACCACGGTGCGGGTGCCCCGCTGCAGACTGGCCAGCATGGTCTGGATCTCGGCTGTGCTCTGCTGGGTGCGGGCCGCGAGGGAACGCACTTCGTCCGCCACCACCGCAAAGCCACGCCCCTGTTCACCAGCGCGGGCCGCCTCGATGGCGGCATTGAGGGCCAGCAGGTTGGTCTGTTCGGCAATGCTGCCGATCACCCCCAGCACGGAGCCAATCTGCTGCACATCCTGCTGCATCGCTTCGATGGAGCGAGCAGTGGCTTCCACTTCGTCCACCAGCGCCATCACGCTGGCCATCGCCTGATCCACCACCTGACGGGACTGGCTCGCCAGCTGCTGGCTCTGGCCGGTGAGCTGGGCGGTGCTGGCCGCACTCTCGGAAACGGAGACCGCGGTGCGGCTCATCTCGTTGATGGCAGTCACCACCTGCTCTGTCTCGCGCACATGATCCGCCAGCAGGGACTGGGCGGCGCCGGTCTGACTGGCCAGCCCCTCGATGCCGCTGTTGAGCTGGCCGCTCGCCTGCCGCACCTCCCCCATCATCTCCTGCAGCCGCTCGATAAAGCGGTTGATGCCGGCCGAGATCTGGCCCAGATCATCCTTGCTGGTCACCGCCAGCCGGCGGGTGAGATCGCCGCTGCCGCGAGAGAGCTCCAGCACCAGATCCCGCAGCGAGAGGATAGGGCGATAAGCCACGTTGAGCGCCAGCATCGCCAGCACCATCACCACGATCGCCACGCCGCACAGCGCCATGATGATCTGGCCGTTGAGGGCCCGGGTCATGGCTCGGATGTAGTCAAGATCGATGTAGCCGGTCAGCGTCCAGCTGCTGCCGCGAATATCCAGCTGGTTGGGGCGCGCTTCGCTCTCCCCCTGCGGCTTGCTGTCATAGAGGCTGTTGCCCTGACTGTCGGCCAGCGAGAAGTAGCGGCCATCGCCACTCATCTTCTCCAGCAGGCTCTTGAACTCACTCATGTCGAGGTAGTAGAGATAGGCGGAATCAGCACCGCGCGGCACCAGAATGGTGATGACCGGCTTGCCATCCACCTGTTGCAGCGGGCTGACGGTGATCTGGTTGTTGGCGGCGGGGATCAGCTTGCGCAGGGCATCGACCTTGGCGTTGTCGTTGATGACACCGCTCACGTCGAAGGCCATGTCGCCGATCACTTTGACGATATTGTGAAAGCCGGTCTCTTGCAGGGTCTTCTTGACGTTGGTCACCCCGAAGTTGAGGTTGGCGGCCAACAGGATTTTCTGATTGATGTCGCTGGCCAGCTTCTCTTTGACCAGAGTGATCTGCTCGGTGATGTTGTGGGTGGCCTGAGTGCGAATGTAGCCACTGATGAAGTGATTCACGCTGAGCCCGGCGGTGCCGATGGTGACCAGAATGGCCAATAGCAGCAAGAGGTAAATCTTGACCTTGAATGGCATGGGTTCCCTCCAGAAGAGAGGGCTGGCAACGCCAACCCTCCCTGCCAATCGTTATTTCTTCTTGGCGTACTTCATGGAGTCCAGGGCCACCGCCAGAATGATAATGCCGCCCTTGATGATGAACTGCCAGTAAGGGCTGACGCCGATATAGGTCAAGCCATAGTTGATCAGGGTGAAGATAAGTACGCCGGTAATCACACCCGCGACCGTTCCCACCCCGCCAGCAAACGACACGCCGCCCACCACGCACGCCGCGATGGCATCCAGCTCGTACATGAAGCCGAGGTTGTTGGTGGCGCTACCGATCCGGCCCGCTTCCAGCATGCCGCCGAAGGCGTAGAAGACCCCTGCCAGCGCGTAGATCATTACCAGATTGACCGCCACATTGACGCCGGAGACCTTGGCCGCTTCCGGGTTGCCGCCGATGGCAAAGATATTTTTGCCAAAGCGGGTCTTGTTCCACAGCACCCAGACAAAGACGCTGGCGATGGCCGCATAGAAGGTGAGATAGGAGAGCTTGAATCCTCCTATCCGGATAAACCCTTGAGCGAAGCTGGAAAAGCGGGGATCAAACCCGGCCACCGGCGAGGCCCCTACCGAGTCAAAGTAGAGGGAGTTGATACCGTAGACGATGATCATGGTGCCCAGGGTGGTAATGAACGGGGTGACGTTCAGGTAGGCCACAATGAGACCGTTGACCAGACCAATCAGGGCACCCACCACACACACCAGCAGGATCACCGCAGGAATGGGCACCTCCCCCAGCGTCGGGAACACCTTGTTGACGTTGGTCAGGGCCTGCAACATGGTTGCCGCAATGAGTGCCGCCAGACCGACCTGACGACCGGCCGAGAGATCCGTCCCCTGGGTGATGATGATACCCGCCACCCCCAGCGCTATGATGACCCGCACCGAGGACTGGGTAAGGATATTGCTGAAGTTGGTGAGGCTCAGGAAGGAGGGCTCCTGGATCACGATGACCATGAGCAGCACCAGCAGCACCAGATAGATGGCGTTTTCCTTGAGCGCCTGCATCAGATTGAAATTTTTAGCCGACTCCATAAATGTCTTCCTGTCTCTAGAGGTACAGAGATGCCAGGCGCAGTATCTCGCTCTGGTCAGTTTCTTTGGTATTGACGATCCCGGCGACCCGGCCATTGCTCATCACCATGATGCGGTCGGTGATCCCCAGCAATTCCGGCATCTCTGACGAGATGATGATGATCCCCTTCTCCTTCTTCGCCAGCTCCAGGATGAGCTGGTAGATCTCGAACTTGGCCCCGACGTCGATGCCGCGGGTGGGCTCGTCAAGCATCAGGATCTCCGGCTGGGTCAGCAGCCAGCGGCCGATAATCACCTTCTGCTGGTTGCCCCCGGAGAGGGAACCTATCTGGGTCTGCTGGGTCGGCGTCTTGACCCGCATGGAGTCGATCACCCACTGGGTATCGCTCTTCATCTTGTTGTCGCTGAGCAGCCCCATGGAGCCCTTGTAGCTGTCCATGTTGGCGATCAGGGAGTTGAAGGCGATATCGAGTCGGGAGTAGATACCGGTGGAGCGGCGCTCTTCCGTCACCAGCGCAAAGCCGTTGCGGATCGCTTCGTGGGCGTTGTGGTTGGCTACTTCTTTGCCGTGCAGCTTGATGCTGCCCTGACTGCGATCGCGAATACCGAACAGGGTCTCGACGATGTCGGTGCGCTTGGCTCCCACCAGTCCGGCGATGCCGAGGATCTCCCCCTTGTGCAGGTTGAAGGTCACATCCTGAATGGAGGGCTGGTTTTTCGCCGTCAGGTGTTCGATCTCGAGGATCACCTCTTTCGGCTGGTTGGTCTTTTCAGGGAAGCGCTGGGTCAGTTCACGGCCGACCATCATGCCGATGATCTGATCCATGGTCATGCCCTTGAGCGGCTGGGTTGCCACCCACTGGCCATCCCGCAATATGGTGATCTCGTCACAGAGCTGGAAGATCTCCTCCATCTTGTGAGAGATGTAGACGATGCCGCACCCCTTATCCTTCAACTTGTTGATGATCTTGAAGAGGTGATTCACCTCTTTCTCGGTCAGCGAGGAGGTGGGTTCGTCCATGATGACGATCTTGGCATCGTAGGAAAACGCCTTGGCGATCTCGATCATCTGCATCTGGGAGACCGACAGGGTCGCGACCTTCACCTTGGGGTCGATGTCGATATCCAGCTCATCGAAGATGCGCTTGGTGTCGTCATACATCTTGCCGTGGTCGATAAACCACCCCTTGGTGGGGTAGCGGCCGAGCCACATGTTGTCCATCACGGTACGCTGCAACACCAGGTTGAGCTCCTGATGCACCATGGAGACGCCATTTTCCAGCGCCTCTTTCGAGGAGGTGAAGTTGATCTCCTGCCCCTTGAAGAAGATCTTGCCCTGATCCTTCTCGTAAATGCCGAACAGGCACTTGAGCAGTGTGGATTTTCCCGCTCCGTTCTCGCCCATCAACGCATGCACAGAATGAGGACGGACCCGTAAATTGACATTATCGAGTGCCTTGACGCCGGGAAAGCTCTTACTGACGTCAATCATCTCCAACAGCCATTCTGATTGTTGCTGTGTTGTCATATCAGCCATCACATCTGGTTGAAAAAAGGGCAAGGGGATCTCCCTTGCCCTGGAGGAGGGAATTACTCGAATTGGGACAGGTTGTCTTTATCCACACCGACGTAGGCAACACGTACTACCTTGTCGACGATATTCCACTTGGTGCCTTCACCGGCCGGTTTGCCTTCAGCCAGGTTCTTGGTCAGCTCGAAGGTGGCTTTGGCCTGGTTGGCCGCATCGTTCAGCACGGTACCTGCCATGGCACCACTCTTGACCATGGCCAGCGCTTCCGGCAGCGCATCGACGCCGAATACCGGAATGGCAGTCTTGCCCTGGGCTTTCAGCGACTCGACCGCACCCATTGCCATGCCGTCGTTGTTGGCGATGACCACTTCGATCTTGTTGGCGTTGGGGCCGGAGATCCAGGCGTCCATCTTGTCTTTGGCCATCGCGGTATCCCACATACCGGTATCCATGTGCAGTTGCTCGGTCTTGACGCCGCCATCGTTCAGGGTCTTGACCACGTAGGAGGTGCGCGCTTCGGCATCCGGGTGGCCCGGCTCCCCTTTCAGCAGCACGAACTGGATCACGCCATCCTTGTTCAGATCCCACTCCGGATGGGCTTTCCAGTGTTTGGCAATCAGCTGACCCTGGATGATCCCTGACTCCTTGGAGTCGGTGCCCACGTAGTAGGCCTTGTCGTAGCTGGCCAGATCGGTAGTGCTCGGTTCCTTGTTGTAGAAAACAACCGGGATATCTTCGCCACGGGCTTTCTCAATCACCACCGGGGCCGCAGCCGGGTCAACCAGGTTGATGGCCAGCGCCTTCACCCCTTTGGCCAGCAGCACGTCGATCTGGTCGTTCTGCTTGGACTGGTCGTTCTGGGAGTCGTTCATCAGCAGCTCCACCCCCGGAGTGGCTGCCGCCTCCTTCTCGATGGCCTTGCGCACGACCGCCATGAAGTTGTCGTCATATTTGTAGACGGTTACCCCGATACGGGTGTCAGCCTGGGCATTGGCTCCAGCCATCATGCCCATCAGCAGGGCGGCAACTGTGGTCAGTTTTTTCATTATGTGTGCTCCGATGTGTCTATCTGTGTTGTAGGGTGGCGAGCAATTGAGCAAGCGCCAATCAATGTAATCAGTTTGTTGTCATTTCTTCTGTGATCATGACGACAAAATGAAAACGTTTACACTCTGTTACATTGAAACTTTATATTTATTTTTCAAATACATATAAATAAAAATTAGATTTGAGACTCAATCTTTCCCACAGCATTGAGGCTAGTCGTTACTGGTCTGTTGTCAAAATGGCGCACTGGCTAGACAGTCGCTTCAATAGCTGGATTAGCGGAGAGTGCAGCCCCAACGGTAACGACGCTCGAGCAGTTGATACTCGGGACGCACGCTCTGGCTCCAGGAGTCATCCCCACCCACCCCCATGTGGGCACCATCGAGGCAGACCCACAGCCCTGCTTCGGCCACCAGATCGCTCTGGTGACGAGCAGCGGCCAGCTGTTGCTGACTGAAGCGGCTGGCACTGAAATGGAAGCTGCCGTTCACCGTTGTGCTGCCCAGCTGCAGCTGACGGGTATCGCAGCGCAAACCGTTGTCGCTCGGGAAGATATAAGGGGTATGCATGGCCTCCAGCGGCAAACTCCAGCGCCCCAGATCGGCGCCCAGCAGGCGATCAGGATAGTTTTCGTGCGGCCCACGCCCCAGCCATTCGGCTCGCGCCGGTACCTCGGCCAGATGAAGCAACAGACCGATCCGCGGCAGCGACGGCAGCGCTTGCGCCAGCTCGGTCTCTATCTCCAGGCTCATGGCGCCATCGTCGGTAAAGCGGTGATGCCAGTGACTCACCAGCAGCAGCTCATCGTGGTGGAAGTAACCATGGCTGACCCGGATATCCCCTCCGACGACCGCGATCCCCAGACAGCGGTGCTGCCACTGACCGAGACCACACGCCTGCCAGCGGGCAATCCAGGAGTTGGGGTCGGCGTGATCCGCTTCGCTAGTGCCAATGTCGTTGTCGAGCGGTGCGCGATAGAAGTGATCCATGATCGGCGCCAGCAACTGCTCCTGCCCCGATTTTTGCCAACTGGTGATACGACCACTCAGCTTGTCGAGCCACCACTGGCTGTTTGCGGCAGTGACCAACCAGCCATCCGGCTGCTCGCTCAGGGTAGCGGCAGCGACCGGCGCTGGCAGGGCAAGGGGGGTCGGCAGGGTGAACTGCTGACGGGCGACCTTGTGATCCGCCTGCGACCATAGGGTTTCCTGTGGCTGCACGATGGCCAGATCGAGCCAGGCCAGTGAACCTGCCGCAAAGGTGGGCAACGCCTCGCTCAGGGTCAACTCGACCACCCCTTGCGGCGCCAGCTCAAGGGAAACCTCCCCCTGCTGCTGCACATGGCCGTTCTCGCACAGCAGCCAGCAAAGCCGCTCGTTATCGGTGGAGCGGAACAGGTATTCACTCTCGATCCGCACCCGCAGCGGGGTGCGCTCAAGCAGAGTGAAGCGGAACGGCTGCTGGGCACGCTTTGCTTCGCACAGGGCGGGATGGGGGGTGCGATCAGGGAACAGCAGACCGTTGCAGCAGAACTGGCGATCGTTTTGCACATCACCGAAGTCGCCGCCATAGCCCCAGTAGTGACGGCCATCGGCGGTGTATTTGTCGAGCCCCTGATCGACCCAATCCCAGACAAACCCGCCTTGCAGACGTGGATGATCGCGAAACGCCTGCCAATAGTGGGCGTAGCCCCCGAGACTGTTGCCCATGGCGTGGGCATATTCGCAGAGGATCAGCGGTCGGTGCTCGCCGGGCAGGCCGATCCACTTGGCCAGCGCCCACTTGGGCACCGCCGGGAAAGGCTGATCCTGATGGGTTCTGGCATACATGGGACAGATAATGTCGGTCGCCGGAGTATCGGCCCCGCCACCCTCGTACTGCACCGGACGGCTCGGGTCGCTGCGCTTGATCCAGCCATACATGGCATCGTGGGCCGGGCCGTAACCCGACTCGTTGCCGAGCGACCAGATGATGATGGAGGGGTGGTTGAAATCCCGTGCCACCATGCGGGTCGCCCGCTCCAGAAAGGCGTTGCTCCAGGCGGGATCCCGCGCCAGCCGCCCCATGGGGGTCATGCCGTGGGTCTCCAGATTCGCCTCGTCCACCACATAGAGACCGAGTTGATCGCAGAGGCGATAGAAGTCGGGGTGGTTGGGATAGTGGGAGCAGCGCACCGCATTGAAGTTGTGCCGCTTCATCAGCAGCAGATCCCGCTCCATGGTGGCGCGATCGATGGCATAACCCTTGGCGGGATGGTGTTCATGACGGTTGGCACCGCGAACAAGCAGCGGCAGCCCGTTGACCCGCAGCAGGCCGCCACGGATCTCCACCACCCGAAAGCCCACATCACACGCCTCGCTCTCGATGGCGTGGCCCTGCTCGTCCAGCAGGGTCAAAGTCAGGCGATAGAGATGAGGTGTCTCGGCGCTCCACTTGCGTGGTGCGGCCACATCGAGCCACAGTTCGGCGCGATCGTCGTAAGCCCCTTTTTCATCAATGGCTTGGGTGCCGATCGGCTGGCGCAGGGTCGCAACCCGCTCGCCACCGTCATAGAGATTGGCCTCAACCGACAGACCGGCCGCATTGGCCACCTGCAGGGCAATCTTGAGACGGCCATCCCGATAGCAGGCATCCAGCTCGGGGGTCACCCGCATATCCATCAGATGGCGGATCGGTTTGTGCAGCAGGCTGACGGAGCGGAAGATCCCCGAAAGCCACCACATATCCTGATCTTCCAGATAGGAGCCATCAGACCAGCGCAGCACAAGCACCGCCAGCCTGTTGCGACCGCTCTGCAGATATGGGGTCAGATCGAATTCGGCGGGCAGGCGGCTGTCCTGGGAGTAACCGACCCAGCGGCCGTTGCAGAAGAGGTGGAAGGCGCTGCTCACCCCGTCGAAGATGATCCGGCTCTGTCCACTTGCCAGCCAGTCGGCGGGCAGTTCGAACTCGCGGGAGTAGCAGCCGGTAGGATTCTCTGCTGGCACTCGGGGCGGATCGCAAGGAAAGGGGTACTTGATATTGGTGTAGATGGGGCCATCGGTGAGCGGCCGCGCTGCTGGATAGGCGGCATCCAGCTGCCAGTTGCCCGGCACAGTGATGGGAGTGGCATCCGCCAGATCCTGCACTAGCCAGCTCTCGGGCACCCGCTCGGGGGCGGCAAAGAAGGAGAAGCGCCACTCGCCATCGAGCAAGAGACGGGAGGAAGAGGCCAGATCACCCCTGGCATCCGTTTCGCTGCGCCAGCTGAACATGGGGGTATGGGCAGCCAGACGATTTACCGACGTAATGGCCTGAGTCTGCCAATCCTGACGCGCCACTATCTCCCTGAGCATTCACTCTCTCCCTGCTGATTGGAAAACGTATTCAGTCTAGAGAAGTATGACGCAGGGAACGGCGATCTCGCTCACACAGATGTAAACGATTACACTGATTTTGTTAAGTAAAGCGGAGTAAAAATGATTAAAAATAGGTAAAACAATAACTGTGCAAGAAACGGCCCCGAACAGGGCCACAAAAGGGGGCTATCCGGCCCGAACCGGTGCCACCGAGTGGCGATTGATCAGGGTGGGGGTATAGATCCGGCTCTGGGTCGCGTCACTCTCCCCCGCCGCCAGCTGAATGGCCAGCTTGGCCGCCTGGGCCGCCATCAGCTCGATGGGATAGCGCATGGTGGAGAGCTTGGGCCTCAGGTATCTGGCATAGATGATGTCATCGAAGCCCACTACCGAGACCTCCTCCGGCACTCGCAGGCCGTTGTCCGCCAGCACAGAGATGGCGCCAGCCGCCATGGCATCGTTATAGGCCACCACGGCGGTCACCTTGAGCCCCTTGGCCAGCAGGTTGAGCATGGCACGCTCCCCCCCCTCCTCGTTCGGCGTGCCGCTCTCGATAAGCTCGGGATCGGCTGCCAGACCGGCTTCCATCAGTCCATCCTGATAGCCCTGCAGACGCAAGGTGGCATCCTCAATGGCGTGATCCGAGCTGATAAAGGCGATATGGCGGTGACCCAGTTCGATCAGGTGGCGAGTTGCCGTGGCCGCACCAAGCCGGTTGTTGAGAGCGATGCAGCGTCCCTTGAGGGCCGGAATATCGCGGTTGATCAGCACCATACCGGGCACCCGCATGGCGTAATCGTAAAGTTCCTCGTCGCTCAGCGCCTTGCTGTGCACCACCAGCGCCTCGCAGCGCTTGCCGATCAGCAGCTCGATCGCTTCACGCTCCTGACGCGCCTTGTGAAAACCGTTACCCATCAGCAGGTGAAGGTTCTGCTCGACGGCCACGCCGGAGACCCCCTTCACCAGTGCACCGAAGAAGGGATCGGCTACATCACCGACCACCACCCCCATGGTGTCGCAAGTCTGGTTCACCAGTGCCCGCGCGTTGGCGTTGGGGGTATAGCCCAGTTCGGCCATGGCCTTCTGCACCACTTCGCGAGACGCGGCGCTGGCCTTGGGGGAGTTGTTCATCACCCGTGAAACCGTTGCCACCGACACATTGGCCAAACGGGCGACATCCTTGATGGTGCTCATACTGTTTTCACTTATTTCACTGTGCAATAGAGCGCCATTATACCCAGCAAACCCATTGAAAACAGAGGTGAAACGCATATCTGCCGTCAGGATGACCACAGAAACAGTGTAATCGTTTACACTGTTTTGCAAGCAAGCTCACAGTTTGGTCGCCACACCCTCGGCTAGACTCCTTCCAGACACTTTTCAGTGGAGAGCAAGATGAACGTTCTGGTCACCGGCGGTTGCGGATATATCGGCAGCCACACCTGTCTGGCCTTGCAAGCGGCAAGCATGAATCCCGTGGTGGTCGACAACCTCGGCAACAGCAAACGCAGCGTGCTGGCCCGAGTCGCAGCCATCAGTGGCCAACAACCCGTTTTCTATCAAGGAGATATTCGCGATGCCGCCCTGCTGGACCGGATCTTCGCCGAGCAGCAGATCGATGCTGTGATCCACTTTGCCGCCCTCAAAGCGGTCGGTGAATCGACCCGCATTCCACTGGATTACTACGAGAACAATCTCGGTGGCACCCTCACCATGCTGCAGGCGATGAAGCGGGCCAATGTGCACAATCTGGTGTTCAGCTCCTCTGCCACCGTCTATGGCGATCCCGCCAGCCTGCCGATCCGCGAGGATTTCTCTCGCAGCGCCACCAACCCTTACGGGCGATCCAAGCTGATCATCGAGGAGATCCTCGAAGATCTGCAGCTGGCCGAGCCCCACTGGAGCATGACCCTGCTGCGCTACTTCAATCCGGTCGGCGCCCACGAATCGGGCACCATGGGTGAAGACCCGCAAGGTATCCCCAACAACCTGATGCCCTATATCACCCAGGTGGCCATTGGCCGTCGCGACTGCCTCTCGGTCTTTGGAAACGATTACCCCACCCTGGATGGCACCGGCGTGCGCGACTACATCCACGTGATGGATCTCGCCGAAGGGCACGTCAAGGCGTTGCAACACTGCGCTGGCAAGGGTGGCGTGCACACCTACAACCTGGGCACCGGCCAGGGTCAGAGCGTGTTGCAGCTGGTCGCCGCTTTCTCTGCCGCCTGTGGCAAGCCGCTGCCATTTCGCATCGAACCGCGCCGCCCGGGCGACATCGCCGCCTGCTGGGCAGATCCGGCCAAGGCCGAGCGCGAGCTGGGCTGGCAGGCAACCCGGGACATAGACGCCATGTGCGCCGACAGCTGGCGCTGGCAATCCGCCAACCCGAACGGTTACGAGGAGTAGGCCTGCCTGCTCCCTGTTAATAGATGACCTTATTTTTCAATACCTTATTCAGGAGAGATGATGTTCAACCCCGTCGATCATCCCCATCGCCGCTTCAACCCGCTGACCGGCCAGTATGTGCTGGTCTCCCCCCACCGGGCCAAACGCCCCTGGCAGGGGCAGGTGGAGAAGGTGAGTCAGGCCCCCAAACAGGCACATGATCCCGACTGCTTCCTCTGCGCGGGCAATACCCGGGTCACCGGCGACATCAACCCCGACTATCAGGGCACCTTCGTTTTTACCAACGACTTCGCCGCCCTGATGCAGGATACCCCGGCCGCCGATAGCGCCAGCGATCCCCTGCTGAAACTGGAGGCCGCCCGCGGCACCAGCCGGGTCATCTGCTTCTCGCCGGATCACGGCAAGACCCTGCCCGAGCTGCAGCTACCCGCCATCGAGGGGGTGATCACCACCTGGATGGATCAGGTCGCCGAGTTGTCGGCCCAGTGGGAGTGGGTGCAGGTATTTGAAAACAAAGGGGCCGTCATGGGCTGCTCCAACCCGCACCCCCACGGCCAGATCTGGGGCAGCGACTTCCTGCCCAACGAGATCGCCCGCGAAGAGCAGCACCAGCGTGACTGGCTGGCCGAGCATGGCCGCCCCATGCTGCTGGAGTATGTGGAGCGGGAGCTGGCGGATCGCTCGCGCATCGTGGTGGAGACCGAGCACTGGCTTGCCGTGGTCCCCTTCTGGGCCGCCTGGCCGTTCGAAACCCTGCTGCTGCCCAAGGCGCACGTCCCCTCCATGCTCAATCTGACCAAGGCCCAGCAACAGGATCTGGCGGTAGCGCTCAAGGAGCTCACCAGCCGCTACGACAACCTGTTCGAGTGCAGCTTCCCCTACTCCATGGGCTGGCACTTTGCACCGCCCAAATCGGATTGCCCCGAGGCGTGGCAACTGCACGCCCACTTCTATCCGCCACTGCTGCGCTCCGCCACCGTGCGCAAATTCATGGTCGGCTTCGAGATGCTGGCCGAAACCCAGCGCGACCTTACCCCCGAGCAGGCTGCCGAGCGGCTGCGTGCCCTGAGCCCCGTTCACTACAACCAGACCAGCCACACCAATGAGGAGGCCCTATGACCCCCAGCCAACGCGTCAGCACCGTTTTTGCCGAGCAATTTGCCAAAGCGCCCGATCTGCTGGTGCGCGCCCCCGGCCGCGTCAACCTCATCGGTGAACATACCGACTACAACGACGGCTTCGTGCTGCCCTGCGCCATCGACTACGAGACCTGCGTCGCCATCGGCCTGCGCGATGACCGGCAAGTGCAGGTGATCGCCGCCGACTACGACAACCAGCGCGACCAGTTCGACCTCGACCAGCCCATCGAGCACCACGCCGACCAACGCTGGAGCGACTACATCCGCGGCGTGGTGAAGTATCTGCAGGAGCGCGGTTATGCCCTGCGCGGCCTCGATCTGGTGGTCTCCGGCAACGTGCCGCAGGGGGCGGGGCTCTCCTCCTCTGCCTCGCTGGAAGTAGCCATCGGTCAGGCATTCAAAGAAGCGCTGGGGCTCGATATCAGCCAGGCCGAGATCGCCCTCAACGGCCAGCAGGCGGAGAACAAGTTCGTCGGCTGCAACTGCGGCATCATGGATCAGATGATCTCCGCCAGCGGCAAAACGGATCATGCCCTGCTGCTCGACTGCCGCTCGCTGGAGACCCGCCTCATCCCCATGCCGGCGGATCTGGCGGTGCTGATCGTCAACTCCAATGTGCGCCGCGGTCTGGTGGACAGCGAATACAACACCCGTCGCCAGCAGTGCGAAGCGGCCGCCTGTCACTACGGGGTCAAGGCGCTGCGCGACCTCGATCTGGCCGGACTGGAAGCGGGCAAGGCCGGGCTGGATGATGCTTGCTATCGTCGTGCCCGCCACATCGTTGGGGAAAATGCCCGCACTCTGGCGGCCGCCGATGCGCTGGCGAGCCACGATCTGACCCGTCTCGGCGAGCTGATGGCCCAGTCGCACACCGCCATGCGCGATGACTTCGAGATCACAGTGCCCGCTATCGACGGTCTGGTGGAGATCATCAAGGCTAGGATCGGCACAGATGGTGGCGTGCGGATGACCGGTGGCGGCTTCGGCGGCTGCGTGGTCGCCCTGCTGCGCCCGGAGAAAGTGGCCGAGGTGATTGCCGCCGTCGAGGCGGAGTATCCGGCCATCTCGGGCCTCAAGGCCGACTGCTACGTCTGCTCTGCCAGCGCCGGTGCAGGCAAGCTATGAGCAGCGCCATGACCCCGTTCGAGCTGGAAAATGAAGAGGGGCTGCGCCTGCGCGGCCTCGACTTCGGCGCCACCCTCACCTCCCTCACCCTGCTGGTGGCGGGCAAACGGCGTGAAGTGCTGCTGGGCTGTGCCGACGACGCCTATCCCACCCAGCAGGTGTGGCTGGGTGCGGTGGCCGGGCGTTTCGCCAACCGCATCGGCGGTGCCGAGCTGGTGCGTGATGGACAGCGCTGGCCGCTGAATGCCAATCAGGCACCCAACTGTCTGCACGGCGGGCAGGCTGGCTTTCATCGCCAGCGCTGGCAAATCAGGGAGCTGGAGGCGGATCGGGTCAAGCTGGCGTTGCTCTCCCGGGCGGGGGAGCAGGGCTTTCCCGGCAATCTGCGGGTCACCCTGGAGTACCGGCTGGAGCAGAACGATCTGGTGGTGGATTTCATCGCCAGCACGGATGCCACAACTCCGGTCAGCCTCACCAGCCACGCTTACTTCAATCTCGATGGGCAAACCGATGGCGGCGATATCCGTGACCACCTCATCAGCATCAATGCCGACCACTTCCTGCCGACCGACCCGAACGGTTTGCCGATCACCATCACCCCGGTGGAGGGGCCATTCGATCTGCGCCGCGAGCGCCTGATTGGCCAGGATTGGCTGAACCATCCCCAGCAGCAACAGGCCAAGGGGTACGATCACGCCTTTGTGCTCAACGGCCCAACGCAAGAGTGGGCTGCTCGTGTGGTATCAGGGGACAGGCAGCTGGCGATGGAAGTCTATACCAACCAGCCCTCGCTACAGTTCTACACCGGAAACTGGCTGGCCAATACCCCGAACCGCAGCGGCCTGTCGCACCGGGATCACGACGGCTTCTGTCTTGAGGCGCAACAGCTACCGGACAGCCCCAATCGCCCCGAGCTGGGCAACCCCTGGCTGCTGCCTGGCGAGCGTTATCACCACCAGACCCGCTACCGCTTTATCCGCGACTAACTTAAAGAATTCATGATTTTTACATAGCCTCAGCAGTCACAATCGAGCAAGATATGCCGCCCCGAGACCCTTTCGGGGCGTTTTTACATCAACGAAGTTAAGGATTGTTTGTTCGATGACTGACACTTATAGCCTGCTGGTCGCCTTTATTCTGGGCGTCGTCGAGGGGCTGACCGAGTTCCTCCCCGTCTCCTCCACCGGCCACATGATTATCGTCGGCCATCTGCTGGGCTTTGAAGGGCCCAAGGCTGCCACTTTCGAAGTGGTGATCCAGCTGGGCTCCATCCTCGCCGTGGTCGCCGTCTTCTGGCGTCGCCTGTTTGGCCTGATTGGCATCCACTTTGGCCAGAAGCCGTCCCGGGATCACGCCACCCTGTCGCTGATCCATGTCATCCTCGGCATGATGCCCGCCATCGTGGTCGGTCTGGCCATCCACAGCTGGATCAAGGCCAACCTGTTTGGTCCGCAGACCGTCATGTACGCGCTGGTCGCGGGGGGCATCCTGCTGATCATCGCCGAGAAGTTCCGCCCGGCCGTCACAGCCGAAACCCTGGATGACATCAGCTACAAGCAGGCGTTCGGCATCGGTCTGTTCCAGTGTCTGGCCCTGTGGCCCGGCTTCTCCCGCTCCGGCGCCACCATCAGTGGTGGCATGCTGATGGGGATCAGCCGTCACGCCGCCGCCGAGTTCTCCTTCATCATGGCAGTGCCCATGATGGTGGCGGCCAGCGGGCTTGATCTCTACAAGAGCCGCGATTTTCTCTCGATGGCCGACTTCCCGATGTTTGCAGTGGGCTTTATCACCGCCTTCGTGGTAGCGATGTTTGCGATCAAGACCTTCCTGACATTGATCCGCCGCATCGACTTCATCCCGTTCGCCATCTACCGCTTTATCGTGGCATTCGCCGTCTATCTGGTGTTTGTCGCCTGACCGGCAACCAGCAATCAAATGAAAAAAGGGACCAATCTGGTCCCTTTTTCTATGGCGTCATAGTGCTCAGTAGAGGTGCTGGCTGATGCCATTCAGCAGCCGCGACAACCCCTTGGTGAACTGCACCGGCGCATCCTGCACCGTGTAGCAGAGGCAACCGTCCGGCGTATGCGGGCTGTGAGAGTGGCTGGCATCGCGCCAGATGAAATCTCCCGCCTTGTAAAGGGTATCGCCATCCTGAATATTACCAGCCAGCAGCAAGGTCAGCTCATAGCCCTGATGGGTGTGCTCGGGGATGCGACCGCCCGCTTCGATATGGAGCAAGCTGGCGCGCGCCCCCATCTCGTCCAGCGGCAAACTATGCTGACGAATGGCCCCGATATGGCGCCACTTGGGCGAACGGTAGCGGGCCAGAACCCGCGGCAAGCGGTAGGCGTGACCGGCCACCTCCAGCTCGCAGTGCTGCGTTCGGGGCTGGTCATGTGTTGGCTCGGAGAGGGGCTCTGCCAGCGGCTGGGCCAGAATATCCGCCAGCATGGCGTCGAATCCGGCGTCCAGTCCCACTTCATCGCGGGAGGCCAGCTCGGGCTCTGCTGGCGAGGCAAGATATTGCTGCGCCAGCTCCTCTTCGAATGTCTTCAGTCGGGCAGCACAATCGGGGCAGAGTTCACAGTGGGCGGAGAGCCCCACCGCCAGCGGCAGAGGGAGCTCGTCGGCGGCGAAGGCACGCAGCATAGGGTCGGTCGGATGGGCTTTAATCATGGCCTTGCTCCACTTGCTCTTTCAGTTTCTGTAACGCCAGCCGGAGGCGGGACTTGATGGTGCCGAGCGGCACGCCGAGTCGCTCCGCCAGCTCCTGCTGGGAGAACTCCTGCAGATAGATGCCGCGCACCACCTGCTGTTGCGGCTCCGGCAGGGTGCCCAAATAGTGGGCCATCTGACGGGTCAGCACCGCATCTTCCCCCCCGCTCAGGTGCTCCTCTTCGGCCTGAAACTCCAGCACGGGCCACAGCTCCTCGGCACAGAGATCTTCCTTGCTGGCGCGACGACGGCGCAGCATGTCGAAGCACTGATTGCGCATCACGGTGTAGATCCAGGTGGTCGGCGCCCCCTTCTCCGGGTGATAGAGACGCGCTTTCTGCCACACCAGCAGCATGGTCTCCTGCACCAGCTCCATGGCGTTGGCTTCGCTGCCGAGGTGGCGCAGGCCGTAGCTGCGAATACGCGGCGCAAAGTGTTGGAACAGGCGGGCAAAAGCAGCCTTGTCGGCCTGCTCTGCCACCCTGATCAGCAGAGATTTGAGGTCGCCATCCGGGTTATCCATCACGGGCGAGGTCCTGCGTATGGTCGAGTGTGGTTGGCCAGTATATGCCATTGCGCCATCCCTTTGGTGTGCTGTCGAACATGCTGTGGTGATGACTTGTACGGCACTGCGGCGCTGGCGGATCAGCAGGTCAGAAAAAATCAGTGGCTGGCCACCAGAACCCCCTTGAGCAGGGCGATGGCGGGCTGATTGTCGGCAGCGGCCAGCAGCAGCTGCTTCTGTTCGGGGGGGATCGGCAGCACCTCCAGCCAGCGCTGGGCCACCCAGTTGCCATCATCCCAGCGGGGGGCGGGATAGAGGGCGGCATAGTCGGGATAGTCGGCAAACACCTCCCGCAACGCATCAACCAGTGGTTGTTGATCGGGATGGAGCCGGCGGGGCGGCCAGGCCGTCAGCGGCGTCACCTCGCCGATACGCAGGCCATCCTGCTCCTGCCACAGATCCTCTATCTGCACCCGCTCCATCCCCTGCACCGTGATCCCCAGCATGCCGTCCGGCAGCCGGTCGAAATCGATGATGGTGACCCGGGTGGCGATGGGCAGCATGTTGCGCAAGGCGTCGGGCTGGCGAGGGTCCACCATGCAGAGGGCAAAGCCGGACTCCCCCGCCTCGGCGATCATCCGCTGGTATCTCGGTTCGAAGATCCGCAGCGGCATGACGCCGCCGGGCAGCAGGTGGGCAGATAGGGGAAACAGCGCCAGTCGCATCGCAAACTCCTCGGTTGGGAACCTCTGTTGATACGCCGGGCCAGAGGGAGGAGATCATTCCCGTCAGCGGAAAGGAAAAACCCTTAACAATCAGGGGAAAATAGCCTGGACAAGCCGCTTCGATATGCAGTAGAAATGGATAAGCACCGTAATTTCCGCCCAATATTCTGGAATATGGCGCCAAACGCAGTGAAATATCCGCCCGACAGCGAGCGGCGGGTCATCCCTATAGTTTTCTCGGGCCGATGCGGGTAAAATTCACGCCCTTATATATCAGTCATTTTTCGACGCGCAACCTTGGTGGTCAGTTATGAAAGAGCATATTCATCATCTACTTGAACAAACGGTAGCCAATCTCAAGTCAGCAGGCGTCCTGCCGGCGGACCTGGAAGCCCGCGTGCAAGTAGACCGATGCAAGGAAAAAGCTCACGGCGACCTGGCTACCAACCTGGCCATGCTGCTGGCCAAACCGGCCCGCAAGAATCCCCGTGAGCTGGCGGCTGCCATCATCGAGCACCTGCCTGCCTCCGACCTGATCGCCAAGGTCGAGATCGCCGGTCCCGGCTTCATCAACTTCTTCTTCGACCAGCGCTGGCTGGCCGGTCAGGTCGAGGCCATGGTGACCTCTGCCAACGCCAACGTACGGTTGCCCGCGCCACAAACCGTGGTGGTGGACTACTCCGCCCCCAACGTGGCCAAAGAGATGGCGGTGCACCACATCCGCTCCACCGTACTCGGTGACGTGGCTGCGCGCGCGCTGGAATTCCTCGGCCACAAAGTGATCCGTGCCAACCACATCGGTGACTGGGGTACCCAGTTCGGCATGCTGATCGCCTATCTGGAGAAGATGTCCAACGAGCACGCCAGCGACATGGCGCTCAAGGATCTGGAAGCCTTCTACACCCAGGCCAAGCGTTGCTACGACGAAGACGAAGCCTTCGCCGAGCGCGCCCGTAACTACGTGGTCAAGCTGCAGGGTGGCGACGAGTACTGCCGTACCATGTGGAAGAAGCTGGTCGACATGACCATGGAACAGAACCAGATCAACTACGACCGCCTGAATGTCTCCCTGACCAACAAGGACATCATGGGCGAGTCCATGTACAACGACATGCTGCCGGAGATCGTTGCCGACCTGAAAGCCAAGGGGCTGGCGGTCGAGAGCGAAGGCGCCACCGTTGTCTTCCTGGACGAGTTCAAGAACAAGGATGGTGAGGCCATGGGCGTCATCATCCAGAAGAGCGATGGCGGTTTCCTCTACACCACCACCGACATCGCCTGTGCCAAATACCGTTATGAAACCCTGGGCGCCGACCGTGTCATGTACTTCATTGACTCCCGTCAGCACCAGCACCTGATGCAGGCCTGGACCATCACCCGCAAGGCGGGCTATGTGCCGGAATCCGTACCGCTTGAGCACCACGCCTTCGGCATGATGCTGGGCAAGGATGGTCGTCCCTACAAGACCCGCTCCGGTGGTACCGTCAAGCTGGTTGACCTGCTGAACGAAGCGGAAGAGCGCGCCGCAGCCCTGCTGGAGAGCCGCAACAGCGACCTCTCTGCCGAAGAGAAGGCCAATGTGGTCAATGCCATCGCCATGGGCGCAGTCAAGTATGCGGATCTCTCCAAGAACCGTACTACCGACTACATCTTCGACTGGGATCTGATGCTCTCCTTTGAAGGCAACACTGCCCCTTACCTGCAGTACGCCTACACCCGTATCCAGTCCATCTTCCGCAAGGCCAACATCGATGCCGAGACGCTGACCGGCAACGTGACCCTGAACGAAGAGGCCGAAGAGGTGCTGGCCCAGAAGCTGATCCAGTTCTCCGACGCGGTCAACGGCGTGGCAGACAAGGGCATGCCGCACCTGCTCTGTACATACCTGTACGAGTTGTCCGGCAACTTCATGACCTTCTATGAAGCCTGCCCGATCAACAAGGATGGCGTGGACGAAGCAACCCGTCAGAGCCGTCTGCTGCTGTGCGCCGCCACCGCCAAGGTGCTGAAACTGGGCCTCGGCGTACTGGGCATCCATACCCTGGAGCGCATGTAATAGATGGCAACCCGGGATTATGTCGGCAGCCGCCCGCGACGTCGGGCGGGTGGCCGCAATACCAAGAAAGCGGCCCCTCGCCGCTTTCCTGTTATTCCAGTGCTGCTGGTCGTGGCACTGCTGGCAGGCTTTGGTGGCTTCCTTTACATGATCAATGGCAAGGGCAACGACGCCCCCACCATTGAGGAGCAGGTAAAGGCCAACAAGCCAAAAGCGCAGAATAACGGGCTGCCTCAGGAGAAGTGGAGCTACATCGAACGGCTTGAGAACAAGCAGGTCGATATCATAGAGCCGCCGACCCAGCCGGGTGTGCTGCCGCCACCACCGGCAGATACCATGACCCTGCAACCGGAAAAACTGCCACAGCCGGTGCCGACCGACATTCCCCAACCGGGAACGCCCATCGGCCAGCCCAAGCCCTATCAGCCCAATCCGGCGACCACCCCTTCCACCTCCGGAGCGCCGGTTGCCAGCGCGCAAGAGCAGGTGATCGACCGCAAGGCAGAACGGGAACGGATGGAGCGGGAGATCCGCGCCGAGCTGGAACGGGAGCGCGCCGAAGCGGCCAAGGCCAAAGCGGCCACCCCGCCAGCCCAGACCGCAGCCGCCGACAGCGGTCGCTACATGATGCAGTGCGCCGCCCTGCGCTCGCAGGATTCCGCAGAGTCGCTCAAGGCGCGTATCGCCTTCACCGCCGGCCTCTCTTCCAGCCTGCAGGTGATCAATGGCGCCAACGGCACCGTCTACAAGGTGATGGTAGGCCCCTTCAACGGCAAGGCGGCCGCCGACGCGGCCAACAGCAAGCTGCAGAGCTCCGGCATCAGCGGCTGCATTCCCAAGAAAGGGTAATCTGCTTACCGATGACGCAGGGCCGGGTGGCAACACCCGGCCCTGTTCTTTTGGTGTCACTCGCACCCACGCTGTTTGCTACCCCGTTTATCCCGACCAAAGGCAGGGTTGAAAAGCCCGTTTGCCATCCCCATCTTTCTTGCCATGCACAGTCAGGCCGTCATTCGGCTCAAGCGAGGTAAGTAAAGTGACTACCATAGTTTCAGTTCGCCGCAACGGTCAGGTCGTCATCGGTGGCGATGGCCAGGTCTCTCTTGGCAACACCGTCATGAAGGGCAACGCCCGCAAGGTTCATCGTCTCTACAACGGCAAGGTGCTGGCCGGTTTCGCTGGCGGTACCGCCGACGCCTTCACCCTGCTCGAACGTTTCGAAGCAAAACTGCAGGCCCATCAGGGTAATCTGGAGCGCGCCGCCGTGGCGCTGGCCAAAGATTGGCGCACCGATCGCGCCCTGCGCCGCCTCGAAGCGCTGCTGGCCGTGGCCGACGAACACAAATCCTTCATCATCACCGGCAACGGTGACGTGGTGCAGCCGGAGCACGATCTCATCGCCATCGGCAGCGGCGGCAACTTCGCCCAGTCCGCCGCCATCGCGCTGCTGGAAAACACCGAGCTGGATGCCAGGACCATTGTCGAGAAGTCCCTCAAGATTGCGGGCGACATCTGCGTCTTCACCAACGGCAACCACACCATCGAAGTGCTGGACTATTCGGCGAAATAAGGCCGCCAAATAAGGCCACCAGCCAAACCCAATTTCCCAAGGGGTGGGCACTGCCCGCCCCGGATACAGGAACACCATCATGTCCGAGATGACCCCGAGAGAAATCGTCCACGAGCTGGACAGACACATCATTGGTCAGGCCGATGCCAAGCGCGCCGTTGCCGTTGCCCTGCGCAACCGCTGGCGCCGGATGCAACTCAACGAAGAGATGCGCCATGAAGTGACCCCGAAGAACATCCTGATGATCGGCCCGACCGGTGTCGGCAAGACCGAAATCGCCCGTCGTCTGGCCAAGCTGGCCAACGCCCCCTTCATCAAGGTGGAAGCGACCAAGTTCACCGAAGTGGGCTATGTCGGCAAGGAAGTGGACAGCATCATCCGCGATCTGACCGATGCCGCCATCAAGCTGGTGCGCGAAACCGAGATGGAGAAGATGAAATACCGCGCCGAGGAAGCTGCCGAAGAGCGCATCCTCGACGCCCTGCTGCCCAACCCGCGCAACACCTGGGGTGAGGAAGAGAAAGCCGACAACTCCAACACCCGCCAGATCTTCCGCAAGAAACTGCGGGAAGGTCAGCTGGATGACAAGGAGATCGAGCTGGAACTCTCCGCCTCCCCGATGGGTGTCGAAATCATGACCCCGCCGGGCATGGAAGAGATGGCCAACCAGCTGCAGGGACTGTTCCAGAACCTGGGCCAGAACCAGAAGAAGAAGCGCAAGATCAAGGTCAAAGAGGCCATGAAAGCGCTGATCGAAGAGGAAGCGGCCCGTCTGGTCAATCCTGAAGAGCTGAAGCAGAAAGCGATCGCTGCGGTCGAGAACAACGGCATCGTCTTCCTCGACGAGATCGACAAGATCTGCAAGCGCGGCGAGAGCTCGGGCCCCGATGTCTCCCGTGAAGGGGTACAGCGCGACCTGCTGCCGCTGGTCGAGGGCTGCACCGTCAACACCAAGCACGGCATGGTCAAGACCGACCACATCCTGTTTGTCGCCTCCGGCGCCTTCCAGATCGCCAAGCCGTCCGACCTCATCCCCGAGCTGCAGGGCCGTCTGCCGATCCGCGTCGAGCTGACCGCGCTGACCACAGATGACTTCGAGCGCATCCTGACCGAACCGAACGCCTCGCTGACCGATCAGTACAAGGCGCTGATGGCCACCGAAGGGGTCAACATCGAGTTCACCAAGGATGGCATCCGCCGTCTGGCTGAAGCGGCGTGGCAGGTTAACGAGCGTACCGAGAACATCGGTGCCCGTCGTCTGCACACCGTGATGGAGCGCCTGATGGAAGATATCTCCTACGACGCCTCCGAGAAGTCCGGCGAGACCTTCGTCATCAACACCGACTACGTCAACGCCCACCTCGGCAAGCTGATTGAAGACGAGGATCTGAGCCGCTTTATTCTGTAAGCGCGCCCCTCCCGATAAAACGCCTCCCTTCGCGGAGGCGTTTTTATTTCTCCACCACCTCCGTCATCTGCCCGGATTCTGGCCCCCACCTGTGGCAACCCGTTCAATCCCAAGCCGTTTCCAAACCTCTCCTTGCCAACGCCCGCCGTTTTTTCATCCCCGCTTAAATCTGCTCAAAAAAAGATCTTTCCTATTCTCGGTAGCTGATTTATACATACGTATAAATCAGATCAAAATCTGTGCAACAGGAACCAGAACGATGAATCCCACCCGGCAAAAACTGCTCGATACCGGCCTCGCCATCGCCACTGAAAAGGGGCTGCGCGGCCTCACGGTGCGCGAGCTGGCGGCGGCGGCCGAGGTGAACCTTGGCTCTTTCGTCTACCACTTCGGTAACCGCGACGCCTTTATCGACGAGCTGGTGGAGCTCTGGTACGCCCCCCTCTATGACGAGCTCAAATCGGTGGCAGCCAAAGGTTCCTACCCCTCTGCCATCGCCATGTTCGAGGCGACCATGGAGGCGCTGATCGGGCTGGTGGCGCGCCAGCGCGGCTTTATCAACCACCTGTTTGGCGATGCGCTGGCAGGCGAAGGGGCGGCCCAGCGTTTTCTGCTCAGCCTGCCGCGCCGCCACCCCCTGCTGTTGATCGAACAGGTACGGATGGCACAGGCGGAAGGGTCACTGGTCGCCGGTCACCCGCTCCAGCTGATGATCTTCATCATGGGGTCGGTCGGCCTGCCGCTGGTGATCGCTGGCAGCGGTCGTCAGCTCGGCTGGCTGCCCGAACAGGCCACCCCCTTTCTCAGCCAGATAGACAACCCCGAGGCCGCCAGACAACGGCTGGTATGGGCACTGCGCGGCCTGCGCCCCACCGACATGAAGGAAGGAGAAGCGGCATGAAACAACGCATCGCGATGGTAGTTCTGCTGCTGGCGGTTCCCAGTGGTTACCTCTGGTTGCAGCGCCATCCTCAAGGAGAAGCGGTATGAAGCAACGCATTGCAATCGCAGCCCTGCTGCTAACCGTTATCGGCGGCTACCTCTGGTGGCAGGGGCGACCCGCCGACGGCTCCATCCTCTACGGCAACGTCGATATTCGCGATGTCAATCTGGCCTTTCGGGTCGGCGGCCGCGTCGATCAGGTGCTGGTCGATGAGGGGGATAGGGTAAAAACCGGCCAACTGCTGGCCTGCCTCGATCCGGTTCCCCTCACCCACAGCCGCGACAGTGCCCGCGCCAATCTGGCTGCGCTCACTGCCGCCAACACCTTGATCCACAAAGGCTATCGCAGCGAAGAGACCGACCGCGCCCGGGCCGCACTGGCCGCCGCCGAAGCCGCTGCGCTGGAGGCCGACCAGCAGTGGCGCCGCCAGAGCGCATTGGCCGCCACTGGCGCCATCTCCCGCGGTCAGCTCGATACCGCCCGCTCCCAGCGGGATCAGACCCGGGCGCAGGTACGCTCAGCCCGCGAACAGCTCGCCCAGCTCGAAACCGGCTACCGCCCGGAGGAAATCGCCCAGTCCGATGCCCAGCTGGAAGGGGCCAAAGCGGCGCTCGCCAGTGCCGAACTGGCGCTGGCAGATGCCAACCTGACCGCCCCCAGCGACGGCATCATCATCAGCCGCACCGTCGAGAACGGCAGCATGGTGCAGAGCGGAGCGACCGCCTTCAACCTCTCCCTGACCGCGCCAGTCTGGGTGCGCGCCTATGTGGAGGAGCCCTGGCTCGGCCACTTCCCGAGCGGCGCCAAGGTAACCCTCACCACCGACTCGCGGCCGGATCAGCCCTATCACGGGGTGGTGGGCTTTGTCTCGCCGACCGCCGAGTTCACCCCGAAATCGGTGGAGACGCCAGACCTGCGCACTCACCTCGTCTACCGGCTGCGCATCGTAGTGCAGGATCCCGACCCGGCCCTGCGCCAAGGGATGCCGGTCACCGTCAGGCTGGCGCCATGATCTGCGCCATCTCCCTTGAGGGGCTCACCAAACGCTTTGGCGAGCGGGTCGCCCTCAACGCCATCTCGGCCACCATTCCGACTGGCGGCATCACCGGACTGGTGGGCCCCGACGGTGCAGGCAAGAGCACTTTGCTGCGCCTGCTGGCCGGTCTGTTGATCCCCGAAGCGGGCACCATCCGGGTGCTGGGGCTGGATCCGGTGAGCGAGGGGGATCTGCTGCGCCAGCGCCTCGGCTACATGCCCCAGCAGTTCGGCCTCTACGAGGATCTCAGCGTGCAGGAGAACCTCACCCTCTACGCTGACTTGCGCGGCGTACTGGAGCCCGAACGCACGCCCACCTTCGCGCGGCTGCTCGCCTTCACCGATCTCGCCCGCTTCACAGCACGACCGGCAGGCAAGCTCTCTGGCGGGATGAAGCAGAAGCTCGGGCTGGCCTGCGCCCTGCTCGGCACCCCGGATGTGCTGCTGCTCGACGAACCGGGGGTCGGGGTCGATCCCATCTCCCGCCGCGCCCTCTGGCAGATGGTGCGCGAGCTGGCCAAGGGGGGGATGACGGTGCTCTGGAGCACCGCCTATCTCGACGAGGCGGAGCTGTGCGACCACGTGCTGCTGATGGCGGATGGCGAGGTGCGCACCAGCGGCACGCCGGCCGATCTGATGGGGGCCATGGCCAGCCGCTGCTGGCTGCTGGAGGCGGGGCAACTGGATGGCCGCGAGCGGCGCGCACTGCTGCGCCGGGCACTGGCTCACCCGGCGGTGATGGATGGCGCGGTGGCGGGGGAGCGAGTTCGCCTGCTGCTGCACCCTGGCATGACGCCCCCGCCGCTCCCGGAGCTGCAACTGGCCAACGGCGCCTTTCAACCGGCCCAGCCCCGGCTGGAGGATGCCTTTATCGACCTGCTCGGCGGCGGCCCCGGCGGGGAGTCGAGTCTGGCGGCCGGGATGCGGGAAGCCGAACTGCCGCAGGGGGTCTCCCCCGAGGCGGTGATCGAGGCGCGCCACCTCACCAAACGCTTCGGCGATTTTGCCGCCACCGATGATGTCAGCTTTGCGGTGCGCCGCGGCGAGATCTTCGGCCTGCTCGGCCCCAACGGGGCGGGCAAGTCCACCACCTTCAAGATGGAGTGCGGCCTGCTGCGCCCGAGCGAGGGACAGGCGCTGGTGACCGGCATCGATCTGGCCCATAGCCCCTCAGCGGCGCGCCAGCGCCTCGGCTACATGGCGCAGAAGTTCTCCCTCTACAAGCAGCTCACCGTGGCCCAGAACCTCTCCTTCTTCGCCGGTATCTACGGCCTGTTCGGCCGCCACCAGCAGACGCGGATCGACGCCATGGTGACTGCCTTTGCCCTCACCCCCTGGCTCGATCAGAAAGCGGAATCCCTACCGCTCGGCCTGCGCCAGCGTCTTTCACTCGCCTGCGCCCTGCTGCACGAACCGCCGCTGCTGTTTCTCGACGAGCCCACCTCCGGGGTCGACCCGGTAACCCGTCGCGAGTTCTGGTCGCACATCAACGCGCTGGCCGACCACGGCGTCACCGTGTTGGTCACCACCCACTTTATGGATGAGGCGGAGTATTGCGACCGCATTGCTCTCATCTATCGCGGCAAGCTGCTGGCCCTCGGCACCCCGGACGATCTCAAGGGGCTGGCGGCCAAAGAGGCGGCGACCTCTTTGCCAACAGGCTCCTTGCCGACCTGTTCTTTGCCAACAATGGAAGAGGCCTTTATCACGCTAGTCGAGCGGGCCAGCGAGGAGGACGCATGAGCATCAACCGTCGGCGACTGCTGGCCCTCTGCCGCAAGGAGACGCTGCAAATCGTCCGTGACCCGAGCAGCATCCTCATCGCCTTCATCATGCCGGTGGTGCTGCTGGTGGTGATGGGTTACGCCATCAATCTGGATGTGGACCATCTGCGCCTCGGCATCTGGCGCACCGACAGCGGCGCCCCGGCGGTGCGGCTGGAGCAGGCCCTGCGCGGCTCTACCGCACTGGAGATCCACAGCGGGCCGAGCAAGGAGTCCCTGCTCGCCAGTCTGGCCCGTGGCGAGATCCGCGGCCTGCTGGTGATCGATGACGGCTTCTCCCGCACTATGGCCGGTCAGGGCAATGGCACGCCGCAGGCACTGCTGCTGACCGACGGCTCCGAGCCCAACACCGCCAACTTCGTCACCAACTATGTGCAGGGGATCTGGCAGGGATGGCTCGCTGGCGAGGGGGTCGCCATGCAGGTGTCGATAGAGAGCCGCGCCTGGTTCAATCCGGCGCTGGTGAGCCGCAACTTTCTGGTGCCGGGCTCCATTGCGGTGGTGATGACCATCATAGGCGCCCTGCTCACCTCGCTGGTGGTGGCGCGGGAGTGGGAGCGCGGCACCATGGAGGCGCTGCTCGCCACCCCGGTCACCAAGGGGGAGCTGCTGCTCTCCAAGCTGCTGCCCTACTATGGCCTTGGCATCATCGCCATGCTGCTCTGCCTGCTCTTCTCGGTGGCGGTGATGGGCGTGCCATGGCGCGGCTCCCTGCTGCTGCTCTTTCTGGTCACCAGCGTCTTTCTCGGCAGCGCCCTCGGACTCGGCCTGTTCCTCTCCACCGTGATGCGCAGCCAGTTCAACGCCGCACAGGCGGCGCTGATCGCTGCGTTTCTGCCCGCGGTGATGCTGTCGGGTTTCGTGTTCGAGATCGCCAGCATGCCGCCGCTGCTGCGGGCCATCACCCACCTCATTCCGGCCCGCTATTTCGCCAGCTCCCTGCAGACCCTCTATCAGGCGGGCAGCGTCTTCTCGATCCTGCTGGTCAACGGTTTCTGTCTGCTGCTGCTGGCCGGTTTCTGGCTGGCCCTGACCGCCCGCAAGACGCGGCGCACTCTGGAGTAACCCATGCTGATCCGACTCTGGTGGCTGATCCGAAAAGAGCTGCAGGCCCTGATGGGCAATACCCAGGGGCGCTTTCTGCTCATCATGCCAGTGCTGCTGCAAACCGCCCTCTTCCCGTTCGCCGCCACTCTGGAGGTGACCGGCAACACGCTGGCCATCTACAACCAGGATGGCGGAGCCCAGAGCCGCGAGCTGCTGGAGCGCCTCACCCATATGCCCGCCTTCACCACCATCATTCCGGTGGCGGGCGAGGCGGGCATGACCGACGCCATCACCGGGCAACAGGCACTGCTCGGGCTGATTATTCCGGGCGATTTCTCGCGCCGGCTGGCGCGGGGCGAACCGGCCAAGGTGCAGCTGATTATCGACGGCCGCCGCTCCAACGGCGGTCAGGTAGCGGCGGGCTACATCAGTCAGGTGATCGCCCGCTGGCAAAGTGAGGGCAAGGGCCAACCCGAGCTGGCAGTACGCAACCTCTACAACCCCAACGTCGAGTTCCACTGGCATATCCTGCCGGCGCTGGTGGCCATCATCACCACCACCGGTTGTCTGATCGTTACCGCCCTCTCGGTCGCGCGGGAACGGGAAGAAGGCACCTTCGATCAGCTGCTGGTCTCCCCCCTCACCGCAGGCTGGATCATGGCGGGCAAGGCGGTGCCCGGCATCATGGTGGCGGTGGGGCAAGGGTGCATAGTCGCGCTGGCCGCCCGCTTCGTCTTTCACCTCCCCTTTGCCGGCAGCCTCAGCCTGCTGATGGCGGGCATGGTCTGCTACGGGCTGGCACTGGCTGGGATCGGGCTCTTCATCTCGTCGTTCTGCTCGACCCAGCAGCAGGCCTTTCTCGGGGTCTTCTCCTTCACCGTCCCGGCGGTGATCCTCTCGGGTTATATCTCGCCGGTGGAGAACATGCCGCAGGTGTTCCAGTGGCTGGCGGCCATCGACCCCCTTACCCACTTCATCGTGCTGCTCAAGGGGGTCTTCCTCAAGGGGTTTGACTGGTCGGCCGCCTGGCCCCTGCTCTGGCCACTGCTCGCCATCGCCGGCGTCACCCTGTCGCTGGCGCTCGCCATGTTCCGCCGCCATATCGCCTGACGCGCCGCCTTGCTCCGCTGATGCCGGTCTCGCCCAGTGCGAGATCGGCTTTTTCCGCCAGAAGTTTTCACTCCCCGGCTTTTGCTAAAGCGCTCTTGCTCTCCACCATCCCTCACTCCAAGCCAGCGCAGAAATCATCAACTGGTATACCTATTTTTGTATATCTTTGAATTTTATCGAATTACCCCTGACGAGATATATAAATAGACACTTGATTTGCATCAATTGCCCGCCACGACTGACTGGGTAGCCTAGCCCCAGAATGATGTTTTATTACTCCAAACTAGAGGCAATCATGAGCAAAGTCAGACTGGTCGTTGTGGGCAACGGCATGGTGGGGCACCGCTTCATCGAAGAGTTGATCGAGCGGGCCGAGCCGGGCCGCTACGAGATCACCGTCTTCGGTGCAGAACCCCGTCCCGCCTACGATCGCGTCCATCTCTCCTCCTACTTCTCCCATCACACCAGCGAAGATCTCTCCCTCGTCAAACCCGGCTTCTACGACAAGCACGGCATCCGCCTGCTGCTCGGCGAAGCGGTGAAAAAAATCGACAGGGCCAACCGCGAAGTGCACTCCAACAAGGGCACTGTGGTCGGGTACGACAAGCTGGTGCTGGCCACCGGCTCCTACCCCTGGGTGCCCCCCATTGCGGGCAGTCAGCACCACGAGTGCTTCGTCTATCGCACCATCGAGGATCTGAAAGCCATCCGCAGCGCCGCCAGGAGCGGCAAGAGCGGGGTGGTTATCGGGGGCGGCCTGCTTGGCCTCGAAGCCGCCGGCGCCCTCAAGGCGCTGGGTCTCGAAACCCACGTGGTGGAATTTGCCCCTGTGCTGATGGCCGAGCAGCTCGACGGTCAGGGCGGCCAGTTGCTGCGCCGCAAGATTGAATCCATGGGCGTGCAGGTACACACCAGCAAGAGCACCAGCGAGATCCTGATGCATGGCGGCGAGCAGGCGAAACACCGCCTCGCCTTCGCCGATGGCAGCCAGCTGGAAGTAGACGTGGTGGTCTTCTCCACCGGCATTCGCCCGCAAGATACCCTGGGCCGTTACGGTGATCTCGCTATCGCCGAGCGCGGCGGCATCGTCATCGACGATCACTGCCTCACCTCCGATCCCGACATCTATGCCATCGGCGAGTGCGCCGCCTGGCAGGGCCGCTTCTTCGGGCTGGTGGCGCCGGGCTACAAGATGGCCCAGATCACCGTCGACCACCTGCTCGGCGGCGACAGCCGTTTCGAGGGGGCAGACATGAGCGCCAAGCTCAAGCTGCTCGGCGTCTCCGTCGGCTCCATCGGTGATGCCCACGGCCGCACCCCGGGCAGCCACAGCTATGTGTTCCAGGACGACCAGGCCGGCGTCTACAAGAAAATCGTGGTGAACGAAGACAACAGCCGATTGCTCGGCGCCGTGCTGGTGGGTGACGTGGAAGATTACAGCAACCTGCTGCAGATGATGCTCAACGCCCTGCCGCTGCCAGCCCACCCGGACACCCTGATCCTGCCCGCCTACGCCGGCGCCAAGCCGACCCTGGGGGTGGATGCCCTGCCGGAGAGCGCCCAGATCTGCTCCTGCTTCGACGTCTCCAAGGGCGACATCGCCAAGGCGGTGGCCGAGGGTCACACCACCCTTGCCGCCATCAAGCAGCAGACCAAGGCCGGTACCGGCTGCGGCGGCTGCGTGCCGCTCATCAGTCAGGTGCTCAACGCCGAGCTGGTTAAGCAGGGCATCGAGGTCAACAACCACCTCTGCGCCCACTTCCCCCACTCCCGTCAGGAGCTGTTCCATCTGGTCAAGGTGGAGGGGATCAAGAGCTTCGACGAACTGCTGGCCAAGCACGGTCAGGGCTATGGCTGCGAGGTGTGCAAACCGACCGTCGGCTCCATCCTCGCCTCCTGCTGGAACGAGCATGTGCTGAGCCCGTGCAACATCCCGCTGCAGGACACCAACGATATCTTCCTCGGCAACATGCAAAAGGACGGCAGCTACTCCGTCATCCCGCGCATGGCCGGTGGCGAAGTGACTCCGGAAGGGCTGCTGGCGGTGGCCGAAGTGGCCCGCGACTACAAGCTCTACACCAAGATCACCGGCGCCCAGCGCATCGGTCTGTTCGGGGCTCAGAAGGATGACCTGCCCGCCATCTGGCGCAAGCTGCTGGCAGCCGGATTCGAGACAGGTCAGGCCTACGCCAAGGCGCTGCGTATGGCCAAGACCTGTGTCGGCAGCACCTGGTGCCGCTTCGGCGTGCAGGACAGCGTCGGCCTCGGGGTCTTCCTCGAGAACCGCTACAAGGGGATTCGCACCCCGCACAAGATGAAGTTTGGCGTCTCCGGCTGTACCCGCGAATGTGCGGAAGCGCAGGGCAAGGACGTCGGCATCATCGCCACCGATGCGGGTTGGAACCTCTATGTGGGCGGCAACGGCGGCATGAAGCCACGCCACGCCGACCTGCTGGCTTCTGACCTCGACCGCGAGACCCTCATCAAGCTGATCGACCGCTTTATGATGTTTTACGTCACCAGCGCCGACAAACTGCAGCGCACCTCGGTCTGGCTCGGCAACCTGGAAGGGGGCGTCGACTATCTGCGCGAGGTGATCGTCGACGACAAGCTGGGGCTGGCCGACACGCTAGAGCGCGATATCCAGACCCTGATCGACAGCTACGAGTGCGAATGGTCGCGCACCCTTAATGAAGAGGAGGCGCTCAAGCGCTTCAGCCACTTCATCAACAGCGACAAGCGCGACCCGGACGTCCAGTTTGTCGCCGAGCGTGACCAGCACAGACCCGCCACTCCGGCCGAGCGCATCCCCGTCTACCAGATCGAGGTGGAAACCAAATGATGAAACTTGCCTGCCAACTCAACGACATCCTGCCGGGAACCGGTGTCTGCGCACTCATTGAAGGTCGCCAGATCGCCCTGTTCCGCCCGAGCGCGGCGGCCGAGGTGTTCGCCATCGACAACCGGGATCCCTTCTTCGCCGCCAACGTGCTGTCGCGGGGCCTGATTTGCGAACACGACGGCGAACTCTGGGTCGCCAGCCCGCTCAAGAAGCAGCGCTTTCGCCTGAGCGATGGCCACTGCGTCGACAATCCTGCGATGTCAGTTCAAAGCTATCCCGTTGAAGTGCGCGACCAGCGGGTCTGGGTCGCCGTCTAAAGCCGATTTCACTCTCTTTCGGGCTGCCTGAGAGCAGCCCTTTCAAGGACTCACAAGATGTACACGGAAACCATCAACAAGTGCGCCGCCAACGCGGCCCGCATCAACCGCTTCGAGCGCTGCGACAAGCTCGGCTTCTGGCTCAGCTCCGCCATGGCGGGGGCCTATGTGGGCCTCGGCATCATCCTCATCTTCACCCTCGGCAATCTGGTGGATCCCGCCATCCGGCCGCTGGTGATGGGAGCCACCTTCGGCATCGCCCTGACCCTGGTCATCATCGCCGGCTCCGAGCTCTACACCGGCCACACCATGTTCCTCACCTTCGGGGTGAAGAGCGGCAAGATCACCATGGCCGACCAGCTGCGCATCCTGCCCCAGACCTGGGCGGGCAACCTGATTGGCTCCATCGTGGTGGCGCTCATCTACTCCTACGGCGGCAGCCTGTTGCCGGACGCGGGCAGCCTGGCCCACAAGGTGGCGCTGGCCAAGACCCAGGCACCGGCCCTGACCCTGTTTATGAAGGGGATCCTCTGCAACTGGCTGGTCTGCCTCGCCATCTGGATGGCGCTGCGTACCGAAGGAGCCGCCCGCTTCATCGCCATCTGGTGGTGTCTGCTGGCCTTTATCGCCTCCGGCTACGAGCACTCCATCGCCAACATGACCCTGTTTGCCCTCTCCTGGTTTGGTGCCCACTCGGATGCCTACACCCTGGGCGGCATCGGCCACAACCTGCTGTGGGTGACCCTGGGCAACACCGTCTCCGGCGTTCTCTTTATGGGCCTCGGTTACTGGTATGCCACCCCCAAGGCTGAGCGCCCGGTCGCGGTGAACGAGACCACCAGCACCGCCAACCAGACCCAAACCGCCTGATCCGGAGGCCCCATGGACTACTTGCCCATCTTTTGCCGACTCGACAACAAACCCGTGCTGCTGGTCGGCGGCGGCGAGGTAGCGGAGCGCAAGGCGCGCCTGCTGCTGGATGCCGGTGCCCACCTCACAGTCGTAGCGCCCGAGCTCGACCCCGAGCTGGCGGAACTGGCGGCCAACGGCAGCATCGAGTGGCTGGCCGGTGAATTTGCGTCGCAGCAACTGGCGGGCAAGTGGCTGGTGGTGGCCGCTACCGATCGGCGCGAGGTGAATGCGCTGGTCTACCAGAGCGCCAACCGGGCGCGGATCTTTGCCAACGTGGTGGACGACCCGAAACGCTCCAGCTTCATCATGCCATCGATCATCGATCGCTCGCCGCTGATGGTAGCCATCTCCTCCGGCGGCAAGGCGCCGGTGCTGGCCCGCCTGCTGCGAGAAAAACTCGAAGCCCTGCTGCCCCAGCATCTGGGCGCCGTCGCGGCCTTCGCCGGCAGCCTGCGGGAGCGGGTCAAGGCGCGCTTCGCCAGCATGGGGGAGCGGCGCCGCTTCTGGGAGCGGCTACTCGGGGCGGACCGGCTCGGGCAGGCGCTGGCACGGGGGGATCACGCCTCTGCCCACCAGCTGGCCGACAACCTGTTTGCTGACGAGATCCACACCGCTGGCGAAGTGGTGCTGGTGGGAGCTGGCCCCGGCGATCCGGGCCTGCTCACCCTGCACGCTCTGCGCCAGATGCAGCAAGCGGACGTGGTGGTCTATGACCGGCTGGTCTCGGACGAGGTGATGGCGCTGGTGCGCCGGGATGCCAAACGCATCTTCGTCGGCAAGCAGGCGGGCAACCACTGCGTACCGCAAGAGGGGATCAACCAGCTGTTGCTGGAGGAGGCGAAGAAGGGGCAGCGAGTGGTGCGGCTGAAGGGAGGCGACCCCTTTATCTTCGGCCGTGGCGGCGAAGAGCTGGAGACGCTGGTCGGTAGCGGCATCGGCTTTCAGGTGGTGCCGGGGATCACCGCCGCCAGTGGCTGCGCCGCCTACGCCGGTATTCCGCTGACCCATCGCGACCACGCCCAGAGCGTGCGCTTCGTCACCGCTCACGGCAAGGGGGGCGCCCGGGATCTCGACTGGCCGCTGCTGGCCAAGGACAAGCAGACGCTGGTGTTCTATATGGGGCTCTCCTCCTGCGTCACCATCCGCGAGCAACTGCTGGCCCACGGCAAGGCGGGCGACACGCCGGTGGCGCTGATCGAGCGTGGCACCCAGCCCTGCCAGCGGGTCATTCGCGGCACCCTCGATGAGCTGCCCGCGCTGGCGGTGGGGGTCGAGAGTCCGGCGCTGATCATGGTGGGCTCGGTGGTGACCCTGGCCGACCAGCTCGCCTGGTTTGGCTCGGCACCACAGGCTCAGCGCGCCCTCGCCTGAGGCGCTTCTCGGCAAACGATCATGAGGCCACCAGCAGGTGGCCTCACTTTTACCTCCCTCTTCTCTAATCACGGTCATAACCTGCTGTTTTAAGTCTGGTATCCTATGGGCATTGAGCCCTTGGCTACCCTCTCAGGAATTCATCCCATGTCTCTTCCCATCAAGAACAGCGCCAGGCAGCGCGCGGATGACAGATCCCGCATTCTCACCCTGCTGCTACGCGATGACGCCCTCACCGACAGCCTGCTCGACCCGCAAGCGGTGCAGGATGCAGAGCAGCGCGATCAGACCAGCGAACTCACGGCGCTGGTCAACGGGTTGCCCGCCGCCGACGTCGCCGATGCGCTGGAGTCGCTGCCGCCTGATGAACGTCATGCCCTGTGGGCACTGGTGGAGGAGGAGAAGCGCGGCCAGATCCTGGTCGAAGCGTCGGAGACGGTGTGGGACAGCCTCATCAGCGGGATGAGCGACAAGGAGCTGCTGCACGCCCTGCGTACCCTGGATATCGACGATCAGATCTATCTGGGCCAGTACCTGCCGCGCAACCTGATGGGGCGGCTGCTCACCTACATGGCCCCCGCCGACCGGGATCGGGTGCGCGAGGTGATCCGCTACGGCAAGCACACCGTCGGCGCCATGATGGACTTCGAGATCATCACCATCCGCCCCGAGGTGAGTCTGGCCACGGTGCAGCGTTATCTGCGCCTGCGCGGCAAGATCCCCGCCAACACCGACAAGCTGTTCGTCATCGATCGGCGCAACCACCTGCTGGGGGAGCTGGCCCTCACCACAGTGCTGCTGCACAAACCCGCTACCCTGGTGAGCGACGTGATGGAACGGGATCCGGTCACCTTCGATCCGGAGGATAACGACGAAGCGGCCGCCCGCACCTTCGAACGGGATGACCTGCTCTCCGCCGCCGTGGTGGATGGCAAGGGCAAGCTGATGGGCCGCCTCACCGTCGAAGAGGTGGTGGATCTGGTCTATGAGGAGAGTGACACCGACCTGCGCCGGATGGGGGGTATCAGCGAGGATGAAGACGTATTCGCGCCCGTCTCCAAGGCGGTCAAGACCCGCTGGGCCTGGCTTGCCATCAACCTCTGCACCGCCTTTGTCGCCTCGCGGGTGATCGGCCTGTTCGAGCACACCATCTCCCAACTGGTGGCGCTGGCGGCCTTGATGCCCATCGTAGCCGGGATCGGCGGCAACACCGGCAACCAGACCATCACCATGATAGTGCGGGCGCTGGCGCTGCAGCACATTCAGGCGGGCAACCTCTCCTTCCTGCTGCTACGGGAACTTGGCGTCGCCTTTATCAACGGGCTGGTGTGGGGCGGCACCATGGGCATTGCCACCTATCTGCTCTATCAGGATGCGGCGCTCGGCGCCGTGATGACCCTGGCCATGATGCTCAACCTGCTGGTGGCGGCGCTGATGGGGGTCATTATCCCCATGACCATGACCCGCCTCGGCCGCGACCCGGCAGTCGGTGCCAGCGTGATGATCACCGCCATCACCGATACCGGCGGCTTCTTTATCTTCCTCGGGCTGGCGACCCTGTTCCTGCTGTAAACCGTGCGTTGAAAACAACAAGGGAGCCACTGGCTCCCTTGTTGTTTCAGGCGCGTTTGCCCGCCCCTGCCGTTGGGCTGCTTATCGCTTGTCAGCGGTGATCAGCAAGCCATTGGTGTCGGGGAAGCCGATGACCAGCGCCTCTTTTTTGGCATCCGTGGTAAAGGTGGTGACATAGGCGACGCTGTTATCCATCGCCCGGGCCAGAGCGGCAGTCCAGAGGTTTTCGATCGGCGTGGCGGCAGCGGATTGCTTGAAGTTGCACTTGCCAAACCCGCTCATGGTCAGCTTGCTCAACCCGGCCGTCGCACTCCCCTCGCCCACCAGCGTACAACCTGCCGCCGGAAACTCGATCGCTACCGTCAGCTTGCCGCCGTTGCTGGTGGTATCCACCTTGCCCACCATGTCGCTGCTGAAGCCATCGCTGTCCGTGGCACTCCAGCTGGCCGTGGTCACCGCTTTGGTGGTCAGGGCCGTCACCGCCACATGACCGCTGAAACCGGAATAGATGGGGGAGTTGTCGGAGAACTTGGTGCCGGTCCGAGTGAAATCAAAAACCCAGCGCTTGATCTCCTTGCCCTGCAGATCGATGACCGGCTGATCCTGGAAGGTGATGAGGTTGTGGTCGTTGGTCACCGAGCTGAGCGCCGTGCTGGTGCCGAGCCGTTCGCTGTTGCGGATCAACTGCACCGGGTAGATCCCGTCTTTGTCGGCTTTCTGGTCAGCCTGACCCAGCCACTGGCTGTTGGTCTCGACCTTGCCCACCTGATGATCCACCCAGACACCCCAGTGCTGCACGGTTTCACCCTTCGGGTAGACCAGCGCCAGACCATCCAGATCCTTGATCATGCGCGGCGTCGCCTTGTCGCCGTCGCGGCTCATCAGATTCGCTTGGTAAAGACCCGCCTCCGGCAGAGCCAGCGGCACCCGCTTGGCGATGCTGTTGGCAGCTTTTTCGCTGTCACAGGCAGACAGGGCCGCAGCGCAGGCGATGGCCAGCAGCGCTTTGTTGTGCATTTTCATGAGTTTTTATTCCTTGCTGTCGCTTTGTAATTTTTTAGATGCAATCAATCGCCGCTGAATTTAAGGGAAAGGTCATCTATCAGTCGAATGGAGATCTGTAACCAACCATTACAGCCTCGCAGGAGCGGCAGACCGCGCAGCTTGCTCCGACCGCACGGCGGTGACTACAGGGTGACTCACGGCGGAAAAGCAGCGAGGGTGGTGGCCCTGAAGGAAGAGAAAAAAGAGATTAAAATCAGAGCCATAACTCTATTAACAGGAGGGTAATTAGCCCGAATTGCCAGCCTGCTCACAATCGGATTCTTTTGCTGTCGATAGAATGCACCACGCTGGCATACCCATAACAAGAGAATCCAACAATGAAAACCACCCTCAAACTGAGCGCGGTGGCAGTTATCTTTTTGCTGTCCGGCTGTGATGACAACAACTCTCAGGCCCCCGGTGATCTCACCCTTCGGCTGATCGAAACCTCTGATATCCACTCCAACCTGCTGAGCTACGACTACTACCAGAACAAGCCGGATGCCTCGCTGGGCTTCGCCCGCACCGCTGTGCTGATCCGCAAGGCCCGCGAAGAGAACGCCAACAACTTGCTGATCGACAACGGTGACCTGATCCAGGGTACCCCGCTAGCCGACTATATCCACGACCAGCAGGTCAAACAGCAGTGGCTGAGCAAGCAGACTCACCCCGCCATCAAGGCGCTGAACACCATGAATTATGATGTCGGCAACCTGGGCAACCACGAGTTCAACTTCGGTCTCGACTTCCTCTCGGAGACCCTGAAAGGGGCCAACTACCCCTACATCAACGCCAACGTCTTCCAGGCCGATGCCTTCAGCCGTGATGGCAAGGGCGCCATCGACTGGAGCAAGCAGAAGTTCAAACCCTATGTGGTGCTGGATCGTCAGGTGAAGGATGCCAACGGCAATACCCAGACCATCAAGGTCGGGGTGCTGGGGCTGACTCCGCCCCAGATCACCCAGTGGGACAAGCGCAATCTGGAAGGCAAGGTGGTGGTGGCCGATATGGTCGAGACCGCCGAGCACTATGTACCCGAAATCCGCGCCAAGGGCGCTGACATTGTCGTGGTCGTGGCCCACACCGGCATCATAGGTGACCCGCGCGAACCCATGATGGAGAACGCCGCCCTGCCGCTGGCCAAGGTGAAAGGGGTCGATGCCCTGCTGCTGGGCCATGCCCATCGCACCTTCCCGGGTGACTACCCCAACATGACCGACGTGGACAACGAGAAAGGCACCCTGGCGGGCGTACCGACCGTGATGCCGGGCGTCTGGGGCAACCACCTCGGCATCATCGACCTGCACATGACCTGGAAAGAGGGTCGCTGGGAAGTGGCCTCCAGCAAGTCCCAGCTGCGCAAGATCGACAGTAGCGCCAGCAGCACCGAAGATCAGGCGGTGGTCGATCAGGTCATTGCCGAGCACGAGCAGGCCAACCAGTGGCTGGACGAGCCCCTCAGCAAGATCACCAAGCCAATCCACAGCTTCTTCGCGCTGGTGCAGGATGACCCCTCCATCCAGATCGTCAGCGACGCCCAGCTGTGGCATGCCAAGAAGCTGCAACAGGATGGTCAGCTCAAGGAGAAATGGCCCATCCTCTCCGCCGCCGCGCCATTCCGCGGCGGTCGCAACGGTCCGACCGACTTCACCTATGTACCGGCTGGCGATATCTCCCTGCGCAACGTGGCCGACCTCTATGTCTACCCCAACACCCTGCAGGTGGTCGCCATCAATGGCGCGACCGTACAGGAGTGGCTGGAGAAGAGCGCCGTCCAGTTCAACAAGATCGATGCCGCCAGCACCGCTACCCAGTGGCTGGTGAACGAGAAGTACCGCACCTACAACTTCGACGTGATCGACGGAGTGAACTATCAGGTCGATGTGACCAAACCCGCCCGTTACGATGTGGATGGCAACAAGGTGAGCGACAGCTATCGCATCACCAACCTCACCTATCAGGGCAAGGCAATCGACCCGGCCCAGATGTTCTACGTGGTGACCAACAACTACCGCGCCAGCGGTGGTGGCAACTTCCCGGGCATCAACGCCAAGGTGATCGTCCATGAAGATCAGTTCGAAACCCGCGAAGTGCTCTCCGAATACCTCAAGGATCTGGCAGAGAAGAATCCGGCCGGTTTCGAGCCCCCGGCAGACCACAACTGGCAGCTGGCCCCCCTGCCCGCCAATCTGGATCTGCGCATCTACAGCTCACCACGCAGCGAGGCGCAAGCCCTGACCGGTGGCAAGCTGAACTATGTAGAGACCCTGCCGCCCACCGATGCCAAACACCCCGGCTTTGGCGTCTACAAGCTGGTGCTGGCACCCTGAGCCTCAGGGTTAATCCGGCAATAACCAGTGCAACCCCCTCCTGATACGAGGGGGTTTTTAATGGTACTGGCAGCGGGATATGCACCTGTAAGCTAGCCGCTACCCGCAGCAGATCGCGCAGCCCCTTTATCCCTTCACGCCATCATCCCCCTCTATCACACCATCCAGATCCCGGCTGTTCTGCCCCATCCCGCCCATAAAAGAACAGGCCCACCGAAGTGGGCCTGCTGTTATCTGTGTGATCGGGAATATCGCAATAAAAGGCGCTACTCCCGTTCCTTCACATAGGGGGTGCCGAGCGCCTTCGGCGCCACCGCACGGCCGATAAAACCGGCCAGCAGGAACACGGTCAGAATGTAGGGCAGTGCCTCGATGGCCTGCACCGGAATGGCGAAGCCACCGATGCTCACCCCTTGCAGCCGGATAGCGACCGCATCAAGGAAGCCGAACAGCAGACAGGCGGCCATGGCATTCCAAGGACGCCACTTGCCGAACACCAGCGCCGCCAGCGCCATAAAGCCCTTGCCCGCACTCATGTTGGGGATGAACTGGGCCGTCTGGGCCACCGCCAGATAGGTGCCACCGATACCTGCCAGCAGACCGCCGATGAGGAGCGCGGTGTAGCGCATCCGCACCACAGAGATACCGGCGGTATCGACCGCTGCCGGTGCCTCGCCCACCGCCCGCAGACGCAGACCGAAGCGGGTACGGAACATCACCCACCAGGCCAGCGGCACACAGGCGAACGCCACGTACTCCAGCAGGGAGTGGCCGCTCAGCAGCTCGCTGTAGAGCTGGCCGATCACCGGCACATCCCACAGCTCCTTGGCATAGGGCAGATCGATGGGGGCGAAACGGGCATCACCGGAGAGTGCCGGGGTCTGGCCACCCTGATCGAACCAGTAACGGCCCAGGGTGACGGTCAGACCGGCCGCCAGAATGTTGATGGCCATGCCGCTCACCACCTGATCACCACGATGGGTGATGGTGGCAAAACCGTGCATCAGGGCAAACAGGATGGAGACTCCCACCCCGGCACCCAGACCTATCCAGGCGGAACCGGAGACAGCCGCCGCCGCACCACTGGCGAACGCTGCCGCCAGCAGTTTGCCTTCCAGCGCGATATTGACCACCCCGGAGCGCTCGCAAAACATGCCCGCCATGGCGGCCAGAATGAGCGGCGGCGCGGTACGAATGGTCGCATCCAGCATCAGGATCAGAATTTCAAACATGATCAGACTCCTTTAGCTTGTGCGGCTGAGCGGTTGGCAAACGCCAGATAGAGCTGCTCGATGCGCGGACGCATCATGTGCTCAAGGGCGCCACAGAACAGGATCACCAGACCCTGCAACACCACCACGATGTTGCGGTCGACACCGAACTCGAAGCTGAGCTCGGCGCCCCCCTGATAGAGGAAACCAAACAGCAGGCTGGCGATGATGACGCCGACCGGATGGTTGCGCCCCATCAGCGCCACCGCGATACCGGTGAAGCCGAACCCTTCCACGAAGTTGAGCTTGATCTGGTGCAGCTCACCCTGCAGCACGTTGAGGGCAAAGAAGCCCGACAGCATGCCGGAGATGACCATGGCCAGGATCACCACCTTGGGATAGGAGATACCGGCGTAGGCGGAGGCGCTCTGGCTGGCGCCGACCGAGCGGATCTCGTAACCCCAGCGGGTGTGCCAGATAAAGACCCACACCAGCGCCGCACAGATCAGCGCCCAGAAGAAGCTGATATTGAGGGGGCTGTTGGGGATATCCATCCCGAACAGGCTCGCCATCCCGCTCATCTTGGGCAGCCAGCTTGCCTCGGCAAACACCTTGCTCTCGGTCGCCATCGAACCGGGCGGCTTGAACACCTCCACCAGCAGATAGGCCATCAGCGAGGCGGCGATGAAGTTGAACATGATGGTGGTGATCACGATATGGCTGCCGCGCTTGGCTTGCAGCCAGGCCGGAATAAAAGCCCAGGCCGCACCGAACAGACCACCGGCAATGATGGAGAGCGGCAACAGCAGGGCAAACGGCAGCACATCGCCGAGCGTCAGACAGACCAGACCGACACCGAGCCCGCCGATATAGGCCTGACCTTCACCACCGATGTTGAATAGACCGGCGTGGAAAGCGACCGCCACCGACAGACCGGTAAAGATAAAGCCGGTTGCGTAGTAGAGGGTGAAGCCGACCCCTTCACCTGTGCCGAACGCGCCGTACCACATGATCTTGGCGGCATCGACCGGGTTGATGTCGAGGTAGTAGAACAGAATGGCCGATACCAGGAAGGCCAGCAGGATGTTGACCGCAGACAAGACGCCTACGGAGACCCAGGCAGGAATACGTACTTGGCTCATCAGTGGGCCTCCTTGGCTACTTCGTCCGGCACTATGTTCGCCATCATCAGGCCGATAGTGCGCTCATCCGCCTTGGCACCATCCAGCTCGCCGACGATGCGGCCATCGGCAATGACCAGAATGCGATCTGCGAGGCTCATGATCTCGTCCAGCTCCACCGAGACCAGCAGCACCGCCTTGCCCTTGTCGCGCATGGCGATGATCTGCTGGTGGATATACTCGATGGCGCCGATGTCGACCCCGCGGGTCGGCTGACCGATCAACAGCACATCCGGGTCCTGCTCCACTTCACGGGCGATCACCAGCTTCTGCTGGTTGCCACCGGAGAAGTTGGCGGTCTTGTGATCGGGATGGGGCGGGCGCACGTCCCACTTCTCCATCTTGGCCTGACAATCCTGCTGGATCGCCTCCTTGTTCTGCAGCCAACCCTTGTTGTATTGCGGGCGACGGTGATAGCCGAGAATGAAGGCCTCTTTCGCCTCGAAGCGGTTGATCAGCCCCATCTTGTGGCGATCTTCCGGCACATGGCCGAGGCCGTAGTTGCGCACCAGCTCGGGATCGGCCGGGTGCTCAGCGCTCACTTTGTGCACGCCGCTGCGGCTGCTGATGGTGAAGCCGCCCTTGCTCGGCTTGAGAATGCCGCCAAGCAGGCTGAGCAGTTCGGACTGACCGTTGCCGGAGACCCCTGCGATGCCGACCACTTCACCGGCCCGCACCTCGAAGCTGACCGATTTGACCCGCTCCACCTTGCTGGCGTCGAAATAGCTGAGCCCTTCGATCTTCAGCTTGGCTTCACCGGGTTGGGTTGGCCCCTTGTCGACCTTGAGGCGTACCTTGCGGCCCACCATCAGCTCGGCCAGTTGCTCCTTGTCGGTATCCCTGGTGGCGACGTGGGCCACCATCTCGCCACGGCGCATGATGGAGACCTGATCGGTAATGGCCAGGATCTCCCGCAGCTTGTGGGTGATGAGGATGATGGTCGCCCCCTGATCCCGCAGCTTTTTCAGCACCTCGAACAGGTGATCCGCCTCTTGCGGGGTCAGTACCCCGGTCGGCTCGTCGAGGATCAGGATGCGGGCGCCGCGATAGAGCGCCTTGAGTATTTCGACCCGCTGTTGCAAGCCAACTGGCAGATCTTCGACCTTCTCGTGCAGAGGCACGTCGAGGCCATAATCCCGCGCCAACTCGCCGAGCAGCTTCTCTGCCGACGCCACGCTCTGCTGAAGGTGCCAGCCATTTTCAGCACCGAGGATGACGTTTTCCAATACGGTAAAGTTATTGACCAGCATGAAGTGCTGGTGAACCATGCCCACCCCTGCGGCAATCGCATCTTGTGAGCCATGGGGTTTGAAAGGATTCCCGTCGATCAGCATCTCGCCTTTGTCGGCATGGTAGAAACCATAAATGATGCTCATCAGGGTGGACTTACCGGCGCCATTTTCGCCGACAATGCCGTGGATACTGCCTTTGCGAACCTTAAGGTCGATCAGCTTGTTGGCGTACACTTCGCCGAACCGCTTATCGATACCTCTTAATTCGATGGCATAGCGATCTGTCTGGTCCATGATGCAGCCCTGCGTTTCATGAAATAAGACTAAAAACCGGCCCGTGCGGGCCGGTGGTGCGTTGAGAGTCGTAGCAGCTATCTAATTAGTATTTGCAGGTGTTATCGCTCATGTAGTCATGAACCTTGACCTTGCCAGCGATGATTTCAGCCTTGATGGCATCTACCTTGGCTTTCATTTCCGGGGTGATCAGCTTCTCGTTGTCCTTGTCGAGTGCCCAATCCACACCACCTTCGGCCAGACCCAGGTTCTTGATACCCGGCTTCCACTCGCCTTTGGCAGCGTCATCCCAGGTCTGGTAAGCGGCCAGACCCACAGACTTGACCATGGAGGTCAGCATGGTGCCCGGTTGCAGGTGGTTCTGGTTGGAGTCCACCCCGATGGCGAACTTGCCGCTGTCCTTGGCTGCCTGATAGACACCGATACCGGTACCGCCAGCTGCGGCGTAAACCACGTCAGCGCCTTTGGCGAACTGGGACTTGGCCAGCTCGGCACCTTTGGCCGGGTCAGCAAACGCGGCCGGGGTAGAGCCCGCCATGTTCTGGAACACTTCGATCTTCGGATTGACGAACTTGGCACCCTGCTCGTAACCGCACTGGAATTTGCGGATCAGCGGGATATCCATGCCGCCCACGAAGCCGACCTTACCGCTCTTGGAAGCGATGGCAGCCAGCGCGCCCACCAGGAAGGAACCTTCATGCTCCTTGAAGATGACGGACTGGACGTTCGGCTTGTCGACCACCATGTCGATGATGGTGAACTGGGTTTTCGGGAATTCGGTCGCAACCTTCTCTACCGCAGAACCCATGTTGAAACCGACCGCCACGATCGGGCCGTTGCCACGGCTGGCCAGACGACGCAGACCCTGCTCGCGCTGGGCTTCGTTCTGGGGTTCAAACTCTTTGACCTTGACGCCCTTGTCCTTGTTGTAGAGCTCGACGCCGTTACGGAACACGGCTTCGTTGAATGATTTGTCATACTTGCCCGCGGTGTCATAAATGACGGCTGGCTCGGAAGCAGCCTGAGCAGAGAGAGCAGCGAGAGTGAGGGAGGCCACAGTGGCCAGCTTGAGCACTTTAGTCACGATCGTATCCTTGATTGTTATTAAGTGAGGGAACTTGCTTGCCTGTCAGAGCAGGCTATCTAGCACGCAGGCTTACTCTAAGTCAGCCCCGATGCGGGTCAAGCAAATGATAAGGGAAAAACGTTTGCGTTAACGGTTTGAATTCTAAGCAAATAACCTTATAAGCAGTTGTTTTTTAGCTACTTTTCAGTTTTTTATGCTAACAACCAAAAGACCCAAACGACATTTCTCTTATTGTTCAGCAAGTTACTGTAAACCGTTTTCCCCTGTTATTCATCCAGCCCCCCGGCAAGCCCGTGATCCGGCTCGCAAAATCCCCACAAACCGCGTGAGCAAGGATTGGCTACAGCTGGAAACGACCAAAGCTCACAGACCCTATCTCTAATACTCTCCAGTCAACATTCCCTAACCAACAATCAGCCCCCGCTTCCACTTTGTTGAGCAAGCTCACAATTCATATGAACTCGAGATCCAGATCAAGTTGAAAACCATATGAGCCCCTGTATGATGCCCGCCGCATAGATCTCAAATGAAACTAACAAAAACATCAATTGGGCTTCTTTTGCATCAATTCATGCCACCCATTCTGACTTCCTCAGCCAGGTGCCGGTGACATATGCATCGTTGTTTCAGGAAAATAAAAATGAAAAAAAATATTCTGGCTTTATCGGTTGTGACGGCGTTATCCAGCTTGGCGCTGGCAGGTTGTGGCGGTGGTGGCGACAGTGCCAGCACAGATAATGGCAATAACAGTGGCAATGGTGGAAACGCCACCAAACCAGCGTTGACTGCCACCTTTATTGATAGTGCGGTAGCCGGTTTGAACTACACCTGCGGCAATTACTCGGACGTCACGAACTCGCAAGGTCAGTTCCTCTTTAATGACGGTGACACCTGCACCTTCAAACTGGGCTCAATCCCGCTTGGGGAAACTCAGGTTAAAAAGGGCCAGACCCTGGTAACCCCATACACCATCGCCGAGAAAGGTGACAAAGATCGCGCCATTCGTATCGCTGCACTGCTGCAAACTATGGATGCTGACGGTGATGCAAGTAACGGGATTACTCTGAAAACAGAGGATGTGGTCAAGCTAGGCAACACTCTTCGTTTTGGCAACGATGATGAGTTTAACACCAGCCTGAATGAAGCCCTGAAACAGGCACAGCTCGACAAAAAAGTTGTTGATACAACAGCTGCCGCAGCACATATGAATGCCTCGCTGGCAGTGATTAATGGTCAATCAGTTGCTGTAGATAAAGTTCTGCGAAGCCTGCTCGAAGAAAGCCAAGATTGGCAAAAAACCAACTTTGAAAACAAACTGCGTGAATACAAGGATATCTTGAACGCAGAAACCGGCGATCAGGGCAAAGCCGATCGCGAGGTGGTCAAATCTGTCATTACCTTGATGGAAATCACCAATGACCCCATCGTCAGCAACCGCTTTGATATCCAGCCCCCTTCGGCTCTTGGCCAGGGATACCAGACCTCACTGGCTAAAATTCTGGATATCATCGTCAATCCATCCGATATGATCACTTTTGCTATCAAGGAGCAGCCCACCCAGACCGATGATATCTCTCGTCTAATGGGTAAGTATGCTCTAGAGCTGGAAAGTATCAGTAATATCTTGGCAAATATTGTCAAGCCTGATTATCTCGCAAAATATGGTGATGATGACAAGCTGACCCTGAATTTTGCCCAAGTGCAAGAGTTACGCGCAACGGCCCTGGCTATGTCATCGGCAATGAATGTGATCTCTGCATATCAATATGGCTCTGCCAGCCAGTTTAAAGTTGCTCAAGAAAATGTCACCTTTGACAAATTCAGTACCAAATACAACTGGATACCTGGTAATCCAGGTCAGTCTGAGCGTACAGTTACTTTTGGCACCGAGACTGTTGACGCAGAATATCTGAATATCAATATTCGCCCCGCCGAACTGCTAAAAGACAACAACTTCTTCAAGTTCAATTCGAACTATGGAACCCTACTGGCAAAAGCCAAAACGCAGCTGCAACAAGCCATCCAGCTGACGCTCGCCACATCGTTGCCAGAGTCAGACTCTGATTTGAACCGGGAGATGCTGAAAGACCTGCAAAAACACCTTACTGGCGACAAGAGCACAGTTGAACTCAACGACTATGTGTTGATCGATGATGAAGGTGAGTGGCTGGGCCAACATGTCGAGACCAAGTACACCGTCAACCTGAACAGCTACTTCTCGTCCGGTATCGACCGCGATGCAATAGACATTGGTGTGACGGAATATTGCAAATACAGAGGGGAGACGATTGGCGAATATGACGTTAATCTATCCAAAGCCCTAGACACCGCCATGTGTCACCTGACTGAATCTGAGGTTAAATACATTTATCAACAATTTGATACCCATCACTCATATTATCCATTTTATTTCCTTCGGGTAAGCCAGGAAATAAACCCTGAGACTGGCTATCCAGACTACACACCTCATTATGCCCAAGGCTTCCCAATGCGCTGGTTTGCAGATATCCGAGCAAAACAGGGTGGGAATTTTGGCAAGGTATTCGTCTCTTGTAAAGCTCGTCTACCTGCAGCCGGCCAAGAGTGGCAAGAGAAACCTTGTGATTGGCTGCTCTCCAACAGCCTTTCTGAATAATGATTAAAGGCATTATATTTATATGCCTGTTCACCCCGATGGCTAACGCCATCGGGGTTATTTCGCAATATTCAGATTTGCGGCAGTCTTATTTTGATGCTGATGGAAAATTCAAATACCGCATTACTGTCAAGAAATACAAAGAAGACTTTTCTGCGATCAAATCCGCCAATTGGCTAAGTCTGATGTCAATTAGCCGTTTGCAGAGTCAGAGCGTTTCTCTTGGCCAAGGAACATTTGAAACCTTATCAACCAATATTAGATTCACACATGGCACCTATAGTCGCGGTAACATTGTGTTATTCAATGCCTATGGTTGTAACCAGTCGAACTGTTTCTCCAGCCATGAAGTCCGCATTCGCCCAAGCGACCTTCAATTGCAAGCCGGACGAACCATGCTGTTTGATACCAATGGCCACGCGTTTGCACACAAACGCAGCTATCAACTCTCTCTTCGCTAACGCAACAGGTTAGCCATTCCATTCACATGGCCGTATAATCCCCGCCTGTATAAATAAACAGGAGTGGCGATGGACGTTTCAACCCTGCTCGACGGGCTCAACGACAAGCAAAGAGATGCCGTTGCGGCGCCCCGCAGCAACCTGCTGGTGCTGGCCGGTGCCGGTTCGGGCAAGACCCGGGTGCTGGTGCACCGTATCGCCTGGCTGATGCAGGTGGAACGCTGTTCACCCTTCTCCATCATCGCGGTCACCTTTACCAACAAGGCGGCGGCCGAGATGCGCGGCCGGGTCGAAAAAGTGATCGGCGACGGCGTGCGCGGCATGTGGATCGGCACCTTCCACGGTATCGCCCACCGCCTGCTTCGGGCCCACCATCTGGATGCAGGCTTGCCGCAGGATTTCCAGATCCTCGACTCCGACGACCAGTACCGCCTCATCCGCCGGGTGCTCAAGGCGCTCAACCTCGACGAGAAGCACTGGGCCCCCCGCGCCGTGATGGGCTACATCAACGGCAAGAAGGACGAGGGGCTGCGCCCCGGCGACATCGACCTCTATGGCGACCCTGTCACCCGCACCTATCAGCAGATCTACAAGACCTATCAGGAGACCTGCGATCGCTCCGGTCTGGTGGACTTCGCAGAACTCTTGCTGCGCGCCCACGAGCTGTGGCTCAACAAGCCGCACATCCTCGAGCACTACCGCGACCGCTTCCAGAACATCCTGGTGGACGAGTTTCAGGATACCAACGGCATCCAGTACGCCTGGCTGCGGATGCTGGCGGGCAACAGCGGCAAGGTGATGATCGTCGGCGACGATGACCAGTCCATCTACGGCTGGCGCGGCGCCAAGATCGAGAACATCCAGCGCTTCCTGACCGACTATCAGGGCGCCGAGACCATCCGCCTCGAGCAGAACTACCGCTCCACCGCCAATATCCTCAAAGCGGCCAACAGCGTCATCGCCAACAACGCCGAGCGCCTTGGCAAGGAGCTGTGGACCGAAGGGGCCGAGGGCGAGCCGATTTCGCTGTATGCCGCCTTCAACGAGGTGGACGAAGCCCGCTTCGTGGTCGGCCGTCTCAAGGATTGGAAGGAAAAGGGCGGCCTCTTGGCCGACTGCGCCATCCTCTATCGCTCCAACGCCCAATCGCGGGTGCTGGAAGAGGCGCTGATGCAGGACGCCATGCCCTATCGCATCTACGGCGGCCTGCGCTTCTTCGAGCGGCAAGAGATCAAGGACGCCATGGCCTACCTGCGTCTTATCAACAACCGTGGCGACGACGCCAGCTTCGAGCGGGTGGTCAACACCCCGACTCGCGGCATCGGCGATCGCACCCTCGAGATCCTGCGCGGCAACGCCCGCGATCAGGGGCTCAACCTGTGGCAATCGGCCAAAGCACTGCTCAATGACAAGGTGCTGACCGGTCGCGCCGGTAACGCGGTGCGCGGCTTTGTCGATCTGATCGACGCGCTGGAGGAGCAGGTCTCCCTGCTGCCGCTGCACCAGCAGGCGGATATCGCCATCCAGAACTCCGGCCTCAAGGCGATGTATCTGGCGGAAAAAGGCGAGAAATCCCAGGCGCGGGTAGAGAACCTGGACGAACTGGTCACCGCCTGCCGCCAGTACCAGCGCCCGGACGAGCTGGAGGATATGAGCGATCTCTCCGCCTTCCTCGCCCATGCGGCGCTGGAATCCGGCGAGAATCAGGCGGACGAATATGCCGATGCGGTGCAGCTGATGACCTTGCACAGCGCCAAGGGGCTGGAGTTCCCGCTGGTGCTGCTGGTCGGTGTCGAAGAGGGCATGTTCCCCAGCCAGCAATCCACCGAGGAGTCGGGCCGGCTGGAGGAGGAGCGCCGCCTCTGTTACGTTGGCATGACCCGCGCCATGGAGAAGCTCTACATCTGTTATGCCGAGAGCCGCCGCATCTATGGCCGCGAGATGTTCCACAAGCCGAGCCGCTTTATCCGCGAGATGCCCGCCGAGTGTCTGGAAGAGATCCGGCTGCGCACTCAGGTCAGCCGCCCCACCCAGTACGGCCGCTTTAGCCAGAACGAGGTGCAGCAGAGCTTCGACGCCAGCGGCATCAAGCTCGGCCAGCGGGTGCTCCATCCGAAATTCGGGGAAGGGGTGGTACTCAACTTCGAAGGGGTCGGCCAGCAGAGCCGGGTGCAGATCCAGTTCGATGAGGTCGGCGCCAAGTGGCTGGTGACGGCCTATGCCAGATTGGAAGCGCTCTGATTTTTCCCGCCTTTTGATACAACCAACCCGGCTTAGGCCGGGTTGATTTTATCTATCGCTTTAGTAATGCAGTCGTCCGAATGGGCTTCAAGGTTCACAACAGCTCTAGTTACCATGCAATCAAACACAAAAGAAAACGTTTTCCTGAAAAAAAACAGCAAAAAACCTTCTTTGTTGTGCCTAATTGTGCTTGTATCAACATACTGACTTCGCAGCAACACGTATAAGAATATTGGAGAGGGAGATTGGCATGTTATTGACATTTGCAATAACAAACTACAAAGGCTTTCGAGATAAACAAGAATTTAATCTTGTCGCTACTTCAGGGAGTGAATCTTTAGAACATGTATATGAAACTGACAGCGCATTAAAAATTAATAAATGTGCATGCCTTGTAGGCCCTAATGGTTCAGGCAAAACTCACCTACTCGAAGCCTTACATACATTCACAACAGCAATTAAAAGCCCAGAAAAAGTCGGCGATGCACATGCACCATTTATGTTGGATTCATCTAGTTTTGAAAAGCCGACAGAATATGAAGTGTTACTCTTTGATACCACAAACAATCGGTTTATTAACTACGGCTTCTCCATATTCAGGGGTAATGTAATAAAAGAATTCTTATTTTCCAGAAATAATAAGAAATCATCTAAAAGCCAAACAGTTTTTGTTAGAGAAGACGGCTCTATTAAATTTACTGCAAGATATAAATCTCTTGAGACTTTACTGTCTGGCACTCTGAGTCAATCAGGATTAATTGCCAACTACGCCCAATCACTAAAAAATGATGTGCTGAGCCATCTCTATAATTGGGCAAAAAATTTGTGCATGTTCAGACCAAGTTTATATCATAAAAACTCATTGAAAGGTATTGAGGAAATCTTAGATAGTAGCACTGGTGATACAAGTGCCAGCTATACAAAATTTTGGAATAGGCAGCTAACTAAAGCATCATCAATGCTCGCCTCACTATCCATTCCCGTTAACAAGCTATCTGTTAAAAGAGATCATGAAGGTAAAGCGAAATTATTCATTAGCCATAAGAGAAATGACGGAAAACCATATGATCTATCAATTGACGATGCATCCGATTTTTTCTCTAAAGGAAGTTTTGCCATAATAATCATGGTGATCTTCTTTTTGATTACAGATTTACCGGATGAAGATATTACTTTTATTGTCGATGAGTATGATGGCTCTCTTCATCATAAGCTTTCATTAGAGATGATGTCTTTATTATTTAAGGCTAGCAGTAAAATACGTCAGACAATTATTGCCACTCACGATATATTGCTGTTAGATAGTGGTTTTAGACGCGATTCAATATTCTTCGTGGAGAAGAGTGATGACTTTTCAAGTCACATAAGTAGACTATCAGACTTTCCTATCAGGAAAGACGCCAAAATATCTAACAAATATTTAAGCTCTGAATTTGGAGCACTTCCAAAATTACTCAGTGGATCTTGAAGGTAAGGAGTTGTCGCATAAAATGCCTAATTTGATCGATTTGGTTGGTTCTTTTGACAACTCGGAAAGCCCACGCCAATCTCTATATTCGATAGAAAAATTAAGGGATAAAATAAAATCTACTAACAAGGTAGTTTTTTTTACTGGCGCTGGATTTTCTAAGGCGTGGAGTGAATCCTACCCAGCGGGGTTTGAGCTATTTAGCATTGCTGATGTCAGTGATCGTAATTATAACTTTTTTTATTTTGCTAAAGAAATGGGAATATTATTTCCCGAGCGAGAAGACTTTGACGATGACTATGCTTTTTCTAAAGCATGCTATGAATTTTTTAAAAGCATAAAGTTTCACTTGGATATTTATAATAGATACCCTAGTCTAATGGCATCTTTTTTAGATAGAACAACAATCTTTGCTCTCGAAAGAGAGATAATTGATTTTATTAAAGCACGATTTTCTAGTTTTGTCGGTGAGTCAGAATTAACACCAGATCGTCCAGCAGATAGCGAGCTCAGTGCGCAAGCTAAAAATCTTATTGAGTTCTTTAACTCATTTATTAGTGAAGATAAAGAAGTTAGTTTTGTAACAACAAACTATGATTTTGTCATTGAGAAAATCCTCGATTCAAAAAACAGAGATGACATATGTCTCAATCGAGGATTAATAAATCTTATCGATTTCTCTGCAAAGAGATGGACAAAAAACAGAGTCAGTTTATTCAAAATAAATGGCGGCTTTGAGATTGATGGATGCAATGACTCAATTAACATCAACTATTCATTTGCTAATTCTAAATCTAATATCATTCTTCCATCACAAGAACAAAACTATGATAGCAAATATTTCAAAAGTGTATTTTTGAAATCAGCTAGTAAGCTACGAGATGCGAATTTACTTGTGTTCATTGGCTACTCACTTCCTACTGAAGATCACACGATAAGGTTTCTTTTAAAGAATTTCATTGATTCTAGGCATACTGACAAAGAAATTATTGTGGTTGGACGCTCAGCCTCTTCAGCAAAGAGAATCAGAGACAATGTTGCTCTTTTATATCCTCAATTAGAGAGTGAAGAAGCTATATTCGTTCTTGATGGCTCATTTAATGAACTTGTGAAAGAAAAAATATGACAATAATCAACTATTCGGTAGTCATTACATTTCGGTAAATAGATAGAGAGAATCAAAAACCCGGCCGCCAGATGGGGCGCGGTGGCCGGGTGAATTGTAAAGAGTAGGGTGACAGAGAAAGGGATCAGCCTAGTCTAATCAACTCGATGGGGGCGTAGCGCTCACCGGAGTTTGCCAGCAGCACGCACTTCTCATGCTCCGCCTGATAGGGGGTCATATTGTCGGTGTGGGCCTCTTTCAGAAAATCGACTGCGCCGGTGGCGGCAATCATGACGCGCTGACCCAGGTTCAGCACATTGCGGTTACGGTCATAGATCTTCATCTCATTCTCCTTTTCTTGTGTCCTGGCGGATGCGCAGGCGCGTGTCCAGGACAACGGCATTCAGCCTACGCCCCTGAAAAAAGGTGATTTATGTCACAGATCAAAAAAGGGGCGATAAGGGACTCGCAGGTTCAAAAAGCGAGCAGGGCTGCTTGGCCAGCGGCTGTCGCGCGAAGTAGCGCAGCCCTGCCCTTTTCATCGTAGCGGGCTCGAACCCGGCAGCGGTTGGGGTATATTGGTGGCCGATTAGCCAGTCTCATTCACCGTGGCCGCGCAAGCGGGCCGCTGTTTCAACAAGATGGAGAGTGCTCATGAATCGCGATATCACCGCCCAGTTCATCAAGATGCTGACCAACCTCGACCACTGTCTGGCCAAGGCCGAGGCCCACGCCGCGGCGAAGCAGTTCAACGTGGAGAACTTCTTCGGCGAGCGGCTGATCGTCGATATGCTGCCGCTGTCCAAGCAGGTGCTGATCTGCTGCGATTCGGCCCGCGCCGTGGTCGCCACCGCCAGCCACAGCGAGCTGCCGACTATGGGCGATGAGCCCAAAACCATCGCTGATCTGCGCGCCCATATCGGCAAGACCATCAGCTATCTGCAAGGCAAGCTGGAGGCGGACTACAGCCAGTACGCCAGCGGCCGTTACGTGCCCCACTGGGCGGGCGGCAAGGGGATGGATGGCCATACCTGCGTCCATGAGTACGGCATTCCCAACTTCTACTTCCACCTCACCATGGCCTACGCCCTGCTGCGCCGCGCCGGGGTCGATCTTGGCAAGCGCGACTATCTGGGCGGGCTCAACCTGCAATAAACGCTGCACGCCACAGGCGGCAAACAGATAGCAAAAGCCTGCCACGCGGCAGGCTTTTTTATATCGGGTGGTGCAGGGCTGGTGCGCAGAAGAGCTGCGCCCTAGAAGGGGCCGTTGCTCTCGCGCAGCTTGTCGGGCAGGCCGTCGTGATCCCCCAGCTCGCGCTCGGGCACATCATCCCAGTGCAGTTTGCCGAGGGTGATATTGCGCTCGGGGTGCGCGGCGTAGTGGATGCGGTTGTCCTCCCGATCCGTGTCGCCAATGCAGAGCAGGCGGACGATCTCCTCGGTGTTGTTGATAAAGGCGTGGGCCAGCCCGTCACCGGCCTTGAAGCCGACCGAGTCGCCCGGTTGCAGCCGATAGAGCACGCCATCGAGCCAGACATCCGGCGTCCCTTCCAGCACGTGGACAAACTCGTCTTCAGTCTTCTCGGCATGGGGCCAGCTGGTGCGATGGCCGGGCTCGACGATCTCGTGGTGAATGCCGATGCGGCTAAAACCGAAGTGCTTGCCGAGGGCGCAGCCGCGAGAAAGGGGCTCCTGACTGCCGGAGTAGTAGCGCGCTGTCTGCTCTTGCAGCTCGCTCCAGTGTTTGATGCAGGGGTGGCGATTCATAGTGGTTCCTTTTCCATGAGGATGCAGTCACGGGAAGGGTCATCCTGACTGTCAGAATGCGGGGAGAAAAGCAGAAATTTTCTGGTCAGATGAGCCCCTCTGACGAGGGGCTCAACAAGCAGAAATTACTTGGCCTTGACGCAAGGCAAGGGAGGAAGCTCGCCCTGTGCAGCCGTGCGGGTCATCTGGTAGTTGCCGGCAAGATCCCGATAGACACGGGTGTTCCACACCTCTCCGTTGTCGAGCTGGAACTCGATGTCGTAGTTGACCCCGGAGACCACCTGGCTGCGCACCTCGCGGATGCTCTGCAGTTTAGCGGCCGTGTTCATGCGAGCCAGCACGCTGGCCAGCGCAGCCTCTCCTTCAGCATTGGGCAACGGCTGACTCTGCCAGCCACCCGCCATCGGTGCACACTCAGGCGTGGGTGACGAGGTGCTGCAGGCACTCAACAGGCCAGCAACAAGGATGGGTAACAACACGCGTTTCATATCATTTTCTCCTGCCTGCAAAATGACCACCTTATCAACATCTTGCCATTATTGCAGCCCAAAAGGCTCCCGCTGCGCCCCGCTTGGACGCACCAATCGATCAGCGCCCCAGATTATCCGCCAGCTGTTTGGCGCGGCTGGCCGCCCACTGGTCGATCATCTTCTCCATCTCCTCGGCGGTGATGGGCGAATCCTTGTGGGTGGTATCCGGAGTCTCGCGGGCATCCATCACCCGCACCAGCAGCTTGCCACTCCGGGAGTCGAGCAGCTGGGCCATGCTGCCCACCTTGAGCAGGTAAGGCTCCTTGCCGATCACTTCGCGGGTGACGTTGATGGCGATCTTGGCGGGCAGCAGGTCACGCAGCTTGGGGTCGGGGCGGGTCAGGTCGAAGTTGGTGACGGCGGCCTGGATCCGCATCACTTTCGGGCCTGGGGCGGTGGCGATCTTGACGCCCTGCTTGATCAGCTCGCTCTGGAACTTGTCGTGGTAATAGCGGCCAATCTGGTTCTGTTCATTGGCGGTCAGCAGATACCACTGACCATTCTCCTGCCGGATAAACTGCAGCGGATCGAGCAGCACTTCATTGTATTGGCGCAGGTCAACGCCCGGCTCCTTGTAGACGCGCTGATTGGGGTTGCTCTCGCTCTGCTGGAAGGCTGTCAGCGGGATCGCCTGCAAGCTGTGGGATACCTGATTCTTGACGGCGCAGCCACCCAGAAGGGCCGCAGCCACGGCAACCATCACGACCTTTTTCATATTTGCTCCTGCATTTTACTGTTTGTTTTTGCTGTGGATTTCGCACCACATGGCTGGAGAACCCGTGCCGGATGCCGCCAATCTCACAGAGAAATAACCTATTCATCACCTTCCCACAAGGGACAGATCAGGATTGTTCAGCTCACATCCAAGTTGTCACAATTGCGGCACTTTTGTACAGGGTCAGCCAGGGTACGAACGGCAATCTGGCGAGGGTTCGGTTGTTTAATCCGGCTAAATGGGGCTGCGGTAAGCGCTCAGTTTTTTCAAACGATGCGAGCCCGCGAGCGGCGTGAGTTGAACGGGGGAATGCCCTGGAACGCGCGATGACCGATCATCAGCCATCTTGCGCAAACTTGCCTGCCACCGGAGAAGCGGCAGGCTCATTCATCAGTTATCGAGATCCCAGGGGCACTGCTTGACCAGCCCCTCTTTGCCGCTGGCGACGATCGCCTGCTGCACCATCCGTTTGTAGCGATTCTTGATATGGGCGGGCAACGCGGGCACCAGCAGCCGCTCGTCAAACTCCGGCAGCGGGCGATCCGGCAGCACCGCCTGCTCCTGCGGGCTGAGAGGCGGCCGGGAGGCAATATTGCTGGCCGAAATGGTGGGTGTGCCCACCAGCATCTGGCGTTGCAGCGGTGCGCTCAGCAGAAAATCCACCAGCAAGTAAGCGGCCTTGAGCCGTGCGGGATCATCCCCGACATGGCGGGCGATGGAGATCGCATCGAGGGCATAGATGGCCCCCTCCTGCACCATGGCGATCCGCCACTGCTGATCGTTCTGCTTGTTGCACTCCACCAACTCCAGCCCCCAGGTGGTGGCAAAGGTCTGCTGGCGCAGATCCTCACAGCGGTTGGCCTGATTGAACCAGAAGCCGCGACTGGCTCGCAGCCGCTGCGAGAGCTGCTGCTCCACCTCTTGCTGCAAGGTCTTGTCGGCCAGCATCTCGCCGCTGGCAAACAGGGCGGGCGACTTGCCAAGGGAGAGCAGCACCGAGAAGAGCAGCGGCTCGAACTGGTCGCAGAACTCGGCAAACTGGCCCGACGGCGAGCTGTTGGCAAGCACCTGCCAACTGGTGGGCGCTTGCGGCACCTGCTTGCTGTCATAAGCGAGGCTGAACATGGCGTAGGAGAAGGGCACCGAATAGTTGCGCTCCCCCTGCTTGTCATACTCGGTGTTCTTGAGGGCGGGCTTCACCTCGGGGTAGTGCTGCAGGCGGCTGAAATCGATGGGGAGCAGCAGCTTGAACAGCGGCTGGTGATGGGCCTTGTAGAAGTAGCTGGTCGGCAGCACCACATCGGCGCTGCGGGTGCGCAGGGCACGGTAGACGCTGTCGAAATCGGTCAGCAGCGGCTCGATCCGGCTGACCGTCGCTTCCACCCCATGGGCTTTGGCGTAGTCGGCAAACTGTTGTTCATAACCCGCTGGCAGATAGCCCCACTCCAGCAATTTGAGCTGAACCGGGGCCGCCAGCGCCGGGGTCATCCCCAACAACCAGCAAAGAGGCAGTAGACGCATGGCCGGGTACTCCTGACAGGTAAACCTTGTTGCAGTATAGGCCCATGCGCCCACCCGTCAGGCCACCAGCTCGGCCCCCATGCTTGCCAGAATGGAGAGGCTGACCACCGCAAACAGCACGCCGGTCACCAGATTGAGCGGCCGCTGTACCCGCAGCAGCAGGCGCTGGGCACGATCGGTGGAGAGGCTCCACGCCAGCAGCCCGAACCAGCAGAGGGAGATGATGAAGAGCTCGCCCACCAGCAGGCTGCGGGTCATTCCATCCACCTCTGGCGTCACCATGGCGGCCAGCAGACCGATAAAGAACACCAGTGCCTTGGGGTTGAGCAAATTGGTGGCAAGGCCAGTGCGCACGCCCCTGCCCCAGCCGCGCAGCTCGTTGGCGGCGCTGGCCATCAGGGTGCTGCTCTGCTGGCGAGCCGCCATCAGGGCGCCCCACCCCAACCAGCCCAGATAGAGGGCACCGCAGCACTTGATCACCATAAACAGCAGCGGGTGACTGGCGATCAGCATGCTGATCCCGGTCAGGCTCAGAGTGGCGTGCACCATGATCGCCAGCGAGATGCCCAGCGCCGCGCCAAGGGCGGTCGGCCGGTGCAGGCTGGTGCGCAGGATCAGAGCGAAATCGGGGCCGGGGCTGGCCAGTGCAATCAGGTGCATCAGGCCGAGGGTAACAAACAGACTGGTCAGCATAACAACTCTCGCTTTAACGACGGAGAGCCAGCATGGCGGATCAGCGGGGGGCGCGGCTTGTAAAAGATTGCATCTGGGCACGAAATTCGGCGGGTGTCAGACCGAATGCCTGGCGAAAGCCGTGGTGGAAGTGACTCTGATCGAAGAAACCGACCGCCAGCGCCACCTCGCTCACCGCCATGCCGCTCGCCAGCAGCCGCTTGCCCTGCTCCAGCCGCAGCCGTTTCAGCCAGGCATAGGGGGTCATGCCGCTGCGCTTTTTGAACTGGCGCAGGAAGGCGAAGCGGTCGAGCCCAAGCAGCCCCGCCAGCTCTTCCAGCGAGTGGGGCTCGTCGAGGGCGGCCATCAGGTAGTCGCGCAGGAATCGCAACTGGGGATCCGCCAGCTGGTGTACCTCGGGGGCCAGATGCAGCAGCTCCCCCAGCAGGGCAAGCAGCTGGCTCTCGATCAGCAGGCTATCGGCCTTGGGGTTGTCGAGATAGCCGTGCAGTTGGGCAAAGCCCTGATAGAGGTCGGGGCGGCTCTGCAATCCCTTGTCGAAGAAGGGTTCCGGCTGCTCCGGCAGCCAGAGCGCCAGCTGCTGCGGATCGATGGCAAAGACCCGCACCTCATACCCTTCCGGCAACAGGCTGAGGCCGTCGTGCACCTCATCCGGGTTGACGGTAGAGAGCACTCCGCGCACCAGATGGTGGCTGTTCCCCTTGTGGATAAACTTCTGGCCACCCCGCTGCACCAGCCCGATATGGTAGTCGAGATGGACATGGCGGCCGTAGCTGAACGCCCTGTGGTGGGAGTGTGACAGCTCGACCCCCGGCAGGTGCGGGGATTGCCAGTAGCGGATGAGGGAATCGGTGGTATTCATGGGTTATAGATACACCAGAAGCGGGCCTTGGACTTGTAGATTCTTGCACGCAACCCCCTCTCAACGCCCCCACAGCCGCGGGGTTGGCTCCACCAGTGAGGCGAGCGGCACCCGCTCCACCATCTGACGCATACGCTGCACCAGTTCGGGATTGCCATCCCCCAGCGACTTATTCAGCACGATATGCACCTGCAACGGGGTGACCGGCAGGTAGATGAGGCGGGTCGCCGCAGGGAGCTTGGCACGAAAATGGTTGGCGGAAATATCGTTGGAGAAGAGCGCGGCATCGATGCGCCCACGCAGCAACTTCTGCATGTTGCCATGCTCCCAGCTGAGCTGGGAGAGGGTGTCGATATGGATCTGCGGATGCTGCAACAGCGGCGGCACGATCGCCTGACTCGACCAGCCGATGGTGGTGCCGTAGAGATCTTCTTGCCGTTCGACCGAGTGAAGCCGCGATGGCACCAGTACCACCAGCACCGGCCGCAGCAGCAACAGGTGGGGGTCGATATAGCGAAAGTGACGGGCACGCTCGGGACTGTAACTCAGCAGCGGGGTCAGATCGCACTCGCCGCTCTCGAGGTTGCTAAGCAGCCGCGCCACATTGAGCCCCTGCCACTCGATGGTGCGCCCGATCGCGGGTTCGATATGACGGCGAAAGTAGTCGATCACCGGCCCGGAGACCTTGCCCTGCTGATCAATGGTGACCAGCGGCGCCAGCTGGAAGACACATCCCCGCAGGGGCGCGGTGATCGCCACGGCCTGGCTGATGGTCATAAATGGGAGAAGAAGTGCCGATAGCAGTAATACCAAACGCGTGCCCGAACGAGAGATGCCCATAGGTGCCGACCCGATGCCCTGATAGCCATCAGCATGGCACAAGGCAAATGAGCGGGCTATCCGCTCCCGCCGCGCTTCGACCTCTTGCGCCCCCTACTCCCATGACCAATGGGCCCCCGCTTTATTGCGGTGAAAATCAATACTTCCGCTGCTTTGATGGATTTTGGTCTCTTGAGATATAGTGCGGCCCCATTCATTAAACCGGCGGATGAGCGCCCCGCCGGACAGGTAGATTCATGAGACTGTTTTTGTTGTTGTTGTCGCTGTTTGCTACGACTGTAAGTTCTGATGAAAAGCCGCGCCTGCCCTATTACGACTGGGGTCGCTGCCCGTTTGAAGGTTGCACCTATAAGACATGGACCACCAAGCAAGAGGTGATCGTCAGAACCGAGCCATCCCTGACGGCCAAAGCGCTGTTCCGGCTACCCCGCGGCCAGCAGGTGGAAGGGCTGACCGGGGTCGTCATTACCGAACAACCGGGGATCGTCGAAATACTCAGATCGGTCAAGCTGGGCTACAACGAGGAGGGAAAAGGGCCGCTGTTGAATATGAAGGCAGGGGAAACGCTTTATATCCTCGGCGGACTGGGTGAAGGCAATAGCCTGTTCTGGTACAAGGGCAAAACCTTCATTCTCGATTATGACTATGCGCGCAAAGAGATCAGATACGGCCGGTCACCGCAGAACCAGTGGTGGGTAAAAATCCGGGACAAGCAGGGGCGTGAGGGTTGGGTTGCCGAAGCCAAAAACTTCGCCCATATGGACCGTTTCGAATAGTGACAGCCAGCTCCCCGAGATAGGGGAGCTGGCCGTGGATGACTCACTGCTTGGGTTGCAGCTTCATCTCTTGCAGATACTCCAGCACCTGGGTTTTGTAGTCCGCCTGATAGGAGAACTTGGTGCTGTCGCACGCCGCGATCAGGTTCACCGCGGTGCAGAACAGGGTTGCCGCCAGCAGCCCCTTGCCAACCCACTGCGGATAACGACGGCTCCAGCGCACCAACAAAAGCAGGATCGGGAACAGGGCGTAGGGGAAGATCAGCATCAGGTGCCAGTAGTTGAAGATGATGGGCGAGAGCGCCGCACTCACCAGCACCGCCAGCACCGCCGCCAGCGCATAGAGACCGAGCCAGCTTTCACCATCCACTGGCGCGCGGTCGCTGCGCAGCAGGCGCGGCTTGAGTTCGCGCCACAGCTGCCAGTTGGCCTTTGCCGCCAGCAGCACAGTCGCCGAGCCTACCCCGTAAATCACCACCCGCCACAGCCAGACTGCCGCCATCTGCAAGTATTCATGGCCTGCCAGCCAGATGAACTGGGTATCGTTGACCAGCTTGCTGGCAAACAACCAGGAGCCGTAACGCAGCCAGTAGAGCACTGATTTCAACACCGGATAGACATGCACCAGCCCCCAGCCGATATAGCGCTGACGCGCCTCGGGATCGACGTTTTGGGTGATGTGGCTGTTGCTCATCACTTCCATGACGTAAGGGATCAAGGAGGCACCGATCAGCAGGGTAGCCACCACCACCCCGCTCCAGCTCACCTTGAGAATGCGGCGCCAGAACAGATAGGTAGACATTACCGCCAGCAGCGGCCAGGAGTAGTGCAGCTGCATCGCCATACCGATGGCCAGCAGGTGAACGATCATGTGCCAAAAGGAGGCCCGCTCGCGCATATGCCAGGCAGACCAGCAGTGCATGGCCGAGAAGATGAACAGATAGGAGGGGTTGTAGAGCAGACTCTCGTACTGGAACCAGGGGTTGAGCCAGCAGAGCACCAGAAACAGCAGGCGCACCCTGTCATCAAACACCTGACGGATCACCGCATCAAACAGCAGGAATCCGACCAACCGCATCGCCAGCAGCAACACCATGGGAGCATAGGGAGAATCCCACAGCAGCAGCGGCCCGCCAATCAGCCAGGCCGACAAGCTCCCCGGCACATTGCCCACAGCACTCGCCGCATTGCCATAGCTGAGCCAGACCCCCTCATAAGCTCCAAGGTAGCCCTTGTAAAGCATCTGGGTCTGATCGCCGGTGAGGAGTTGGTGGCTAAAGAACAATGTACTACAAAATAGACCTAACAATAAAAAGCTACACCATAAAAATCCGTGTTCTGATTTTAAATCATTATTAAAATTTATTTTTAACACGGACATCTCCAACACACCAATTAAATTAACTTGACACTTACATACTACTCACCAAGTTCTCCATGTCTGTATTCCACTATCGCAATGTTTCCATACCATTTATGAACCTATTTATCATCTTAACCTATATTCCTCTGTTGATGCCTCATAGAATTCCCAAGCTTTGCCGAGAAAATAATAAAAACAAGGACTCTCCAGCGCCCTCTAAGTCTGACACAACGTATGAACTCTTTTAAAATAAACTTGAACTTAATGACTGAGGCGCTAACCCAAGAATAATTTTTGCTTAAAAAATAAAATAATGATATGTAAAATTCTTTTTCTATATCAATATTTCTTATCGTACTTCCACCACCAAGATGCACTATTTTAGAAGATGGTACATAACTCACCTTCATATTCTCACGCTGCAACCTCAAACAAATATCCTCTTCTTCACAATATAAGAAATAGTTGCTATCGAAGCCGCCTACTTTAAAGTAATCACTTTTTCTAAAACACATTGCAGCCCCAGAACCCATCTCGACATAAATAGGCTCACAGTACTCTTTCTTACGATCAGGAAATCTACGCCCTTTAATAGCACAATATACTTTATCACCAAAAATAGAATTTATTATTCCTGGTAGATAAGCAAATGATGCCGTTCGTCTACCATCAACTTCATAAATAGAAGGAATCGAAAGAGACACTTGATTATTTTTTTCCATGTAGGAAACCAACTCTTTCAGAGCGTTTTTTTCTACTGTTGTATCATTATTTAAAAATAAAATACAGTCACCAACAGCATTATTTGCGCCAATAACATTCCCCATAGCGAAGCCATGATTTATTTTATTCTTTATGAGCCGAATATGATTGCAATTTATTTTATTTAAGCCTGCTGCTAACAGTTCAACGTCTTCAGGTTGTGAATTATTATCAACAACAATAATTTCATAATCTTGATAGTCACTTTGTAACAGACTCTCAATACACTTAATAGTGTATATTGATGAGTTGTAGTTCAATAAAATTATAGAAATCATATCTCCCCCAAGGTAAAAGACTTTACAGCCTGTTAGACTTCTTCTTTATATGGTTCATTTAGTGAAGTAATTAATAGTGAAAAACACACAAAGAAAAATACAATCCCGGAATTATGGTTAATAAATGCTTGGGAAAGACTGTAATCTATGAGTGTTAGCGATGCCACAGCCATTAAAATATACTTCATTGATGAGTTTTTTTTATACTTATAAAAAATTGATATTGGATAAAAATATACTAAACAAAGTGCAAACAATCCAATTATGCCACGTTTCGCCATTTCATCCAAAAACTGATTGTGAGCATGATAGTTGAAGTTATATATAAACTCAGAAATTTTACCCTGCTCTAACTGTTGCTTCTGTATATGCCGAACACCATTATTACCCCAACCGAATATTGGCTTTTCTTGAAAAGAATCCCAAGCACTTGACCACAATTGAAATCTAATACCTAAAGATGTATCAAGATTTTCACCATCAATAAACTGAACTATATCGTTCCTTGCTGTTTCAATTCTATCCAAAACCCCAGTCTGAGGAATTGATACAATACCAACTCCGCCAATTAAAATACATGTAAAAACCGCCAATAAATAACGACGACCTGAATTTTGATAATGCATAACTATTGTGGTAATAATGACCGGAAGCAGCACCCATCCGCCTCTGGTACCAGATAGAAAACTCCCCAACATCCCCATCAGACATGCCACAAGCATAATTTTTGCAAAAACATAATCTTTGTTCTCTCTATGCCAAAAGTATGCACACAGACAGAATAGACCAAGTGTCATACTTATATTTCCTGATTGGATAGGCATTCCATCACCAAAGGCACGATCCATGCCAATATATATTTTGTCATATATTGCAACAAAGCCTGATATAATAGCACCTACAGCGAATCCAGAAATAATAGAGACAAGGTGTACTCGATACTTAGATAATAATGGTAAAATGATGGCAGCCATTAAGGCTCTACTTGGTCTGTCCAATTCTTTGAGTGTACCGTTATCCAAGAAAATCGATATAGCTTGCACCATAAAATAGAAAATAAAAATCCAAAATAGAATTTTAACTTCTCGTGACATGGCAAACCAATAATCAGCACGCCAAAAAACAAACAAGCTAATTATAGATAATAAAATCGGACCATATGAATAACCACTAGGAATAGCCAAGCAAAGAGCACCAAACAAGAATGCACATACTTGTACTAAGTTATGAGTCAGATGGCTACGAAAAGGCATGAGCAGTGGTGAACAGATGGCCATTAATTACCTCCTAAATACATAATTCCCGCGAATTTTTCGCCACAGCCCAAACACATCGGTGCGGGGGAAAATGGCAATCCGGCGGATCTGGAAAGGGTCTTGGTGCATTGCTTTGGGGCCACTATTGGTAGCAACGGCAAAACGATACCCGGCAGCGATAGCCCGCTCCTTGGCACTCTCGTTCATATCTCCGTAAGGGTAGGCAAACGAGAGCAGCGGATGGCCAAGCAGGGCCTCCAATTGGCGTTTATTCTCCTGAATTTCATGGGTTTGTTGTTCGGGTGTGAGCTTGCTCAAGCGGGGGTGAGTCAGGGTATGACCCCCAATCTCCACATGACCGCTAGCGGCCAGCGCCTTGACCTGCTCACCACTCATCAATGAGACCTTGGTATCCGGATTGGTCGGATGCTCCACATCCCAACGGTTATAACCTTCGCCGGTGACTACGTACACCACAGCTTTGTAACCATATTTTTCCAGCAGTGGCAGCATGCGGGTCAGGTTGTCCTGATAGCCGTCATCGGCGGTGATCATCAGGTACTTCTTGCCGTATTGCAGACGGTGGATAAAGCCTTTGTCCGCCAAATCGCGGAAAGTCAGGGTTTCATAGCCTAGCCACTTCATCAGGCGCAGATGCTTCTCGAACATGGTGATCGGCATCCAGGTGCCGTGCACCCCTTTCTCGCTATCCTGCTCGATAAAGCGGTGGTACATGATGACGGGCATCTCCCGGCGCAGTGTTTCGACTACGGCATCCTGATAGATGGTTTCGAGGCCGGATACTACCCCCTGCAAGCCATACTCATCCTGAATGCGTTGCCGAATGGCTTCCGGCACCACCTTGCTTGCGAGGGCGGATTCGATTTCGCCCTTAAGCGCGGCAAAATCGATGGCCAGATCCTTGGGGCCGATATCGCCAAAATTGCTGGCCAGCGCCTCGTCCAGATTCTGTTCGGTCACCAGACCAATGGCTCTGGCTTCACCAATGGCAAAAGCGGGTCGACCACAGAGCAGTGCTTCCATCGCCACCCGACCGGCGCCGATCACCAGATCGCAACTCGCCAGCAGAGCGGGCACATCATCGACATAACCAACAAACTCGGCACGGCCTTCGAAACGGGCAAAGCGCTCCGGTACCTTGGTACCGCTGACAATCCGCACCTTGCAGGCATCCAGATCGAGTACCTCGTCGAGCAGACGGTAACAGAGCTCCCCTTTGGGGCCGCTCAAACGGCCAATGATGGCAATCACCGGCTTGGGATTGTCCGGCGCTGGCACAGGCTGGAATTTGTCGGTTTCGATACCGTTGCGCAGCACCTGCACTATCGCGGGATCGACCCCCAGATTGTCGACAATCTGATGGGCAATATCCTCACAAACGGCAACTGCCCGATAGCCGAGAGCATGGAATGCCTTGCGCGAAGCGTGCACCGGCTGGCGACCATGAACCGTGGTGATCATCGGGGTGCCAGTCAGCTTGCAGGCCACATAACTGCTCCAGCCGGAGGCGCGGGAGTGAGCATGCACCAACTGAATATGGTGCTTTTTGATGAGATAGATGAGGTAAAAGACGTGCCAGAAGCGGCGCAGAATGCTGCGCTTGTTGAATCTCAGCTTGAAGACGGGGCCAAGAGTCGGTTTGGTCAGGGTATCTGACACATAAAAGACGTTGTGACCACGCCGGGTCAGTTCGTTACCGACCGTGGTGGCATAGACCTCAGCTCCCGTTACCTCGAGCTGGGAGAGTGCCATCAATATATTCATCGCGCGGTTACCCGGTAGAGAAGAGAGGAACGGCAAGCAGCCACAGAGACCAGAAACCGGAAGCAGGCGAGTGCCCACTTCCGGTTTTGCGCTCAAACTGCCGCGTTGTGCTCACCCGTTAGCGGTTGAGCCAGGCCATGTAATCCGCTACCCCTTCGGCAACGGTTTTGAACTCGGCGTCATAACCCACGCTGCGCAGCTTGGTCATGTCAGCCTGGGTGAAGCTCTGGTAGCGGCCCTTGAGGTGATCCGGGAAGGGAATGTACTCAATGGCTCCCTTCTGATGATGCTTGATCACCGCTTCGGCCACGTTCTGGAACGGCTCGGCACGGCCGGTACCGCAGTTGAAGATGCCGGAGTGCTGCGGGTTCTGCCAGAACCACAGGTTTACCTTGCAGACGTCGTCAATATAGATGAAGTCACGCATCTGGCCACCGTTCGGGAAGCCATCGCAACCTTCGAACAGCTTGGGATTCTCGCCCTTCTTCACCTGGGTATTGAGGTGGAAGGCAACGGAGGCCATGGAGCCTTTATGCTGCTCGCGCGGGCCGTAGACGTTGAAGTACTTGAGGCCGACAACCTGAGAGTTGATCTCCGGCATCCAGCGGCGCACGTACTGGTCAAACAGCTGCTTGGAGTAGCCGTAGACGTTGAGCGGCTGTTCGAACTTAGGATCTTCGATGAAGTTGTCGTTACGGCCACCGTAGGTCGCGGCAGAAGAGGCGTAAATGAACGGGATTTCACGCTCGATGCAGTAGTGGAACAGATCCTTGGAGTACTCGTAGTTGACCTCCATGATGAACTTGCCGTTCCATTCGGTGGTAGCAGAGCAGGCGCCTTCGTGGAAGATCACCTCGATACCGTTGTCCCACTCTTCAAACTCGTCGCCGGAGACGATGCGCGCCTGAAACTCGTCCTTGTCCATGTAGTCAGCGATGGTCAGATCGACCAGGTTGACGAACTTGGTGCCGTCGGTCAGGTCATCAATGACCACGATATCGGTCCGTCCTTGAGCGTTCAGCTGCTTGACCAGATTGCTGCCGATAAAGCCAGCACCGCCAGTTACTACGATCATGGAGTTTGCCTCTCGTACGTTGATGGCTACATGTGACTGCTTGTTAAAGCTGTGTATAGTGAGCCAATTTGAAATTGCCGAAAAGTTTATCACGGGCCGTCCGGGGATTCGACCTTGTTCAAAACTGCCCCGATCGGAACCCGCTGGAGGAATGAGTGATGAAAACCAGAGACAGGATCATTCACAGCGCGACCGAGCTGTTCAACGATCAGGGTGAACGCAACATCACCACCAACCACATTGCGGCGCACATGGGTATCAGCCCGGGCAACCTCTACTACCACTTCCGCAATAAAGAAGACATCATCCACTCCATCTTCGACCAGTATGCCCGTCACCTGAGCGAGAGCTTCGTGCCGACCCGCAACCGTGAAATCACCCTGCAGGATCTGATGGGCTATCTCGATGCCATCTTCTATCTGATGTGGCAGTTCCGCTTCTTCTACGCCAACCTGCCGGACATCCTGAGCCGTGACGAGCCGCTGCAACAGAAGTACCTCAAGGCCCAGGAGCAGATGCGCTCCTCCGTGGTCGCGCTGCTCCGGAGCCTGCGCGAAGGGGGCATTATCGATGTCAGCGATGAAGACCTGCCGGATCTGGGCCAGACCATCAAGATGGTGGTGACCTGCTGGATCCCGTTCCAGATTGCCCAGGCCCCCAACACCCGCATCACCAAACCGCTGCTCTATCAGGGCGTGTTGAAGGTGCTGTTCCTGCTGCGCCCCTATGTGCAACCCCAGGTAGCCGGACAGATCCAGCAGCTGGAACTTCACTACCGTCAGCTGGCCCAACCAGCTGGGTGAGATCTGTTTCACATTTGTTGAATATCAGCACAATCATTTGAATTTACCGCAACAGATTGCAGTAAAATGTCGCCCTCTGTTGATACGCAGCTGAAATAGCCACTAAGGATCGAGGATGTCTAACGGATTCTATCGTCACCTGACCGAGCAACTGAACCAGGTGCAAGCTGAAGGGTTGTACAAGCAGGAGCGCATCATCACCTCCGCCCAGCAGACCAGCATCGCCGTCGGCGGTGAGCAGGTACTGAACTTCTGTGCCAACAACTATCTGGGATTGGCCAACCACCCGGATCTGATCGCCGCCGCCCATCAGGGACTCGACAGCCACGGCTTCGGCATGGCCTCTGTACGCTTCATCTGCGGCACCCAGGATCAGCACAAAGCGCTGGAGCAGAAGATGTCTGCCTTCCTCGGCACTGAAGACACCATCCTCTACTCCTCCTGTTTCGATGCCAATGGTGGTCTTTTTGAAACCCTGTTCGGCGCCGAAGATGCCATCATCTCCGATGCCCTCAACCATGCATCCATCATCGACGGTGTGCGGCTGTGCAAGGCCAAGCGTTATCGCTACGCCAACAACGACATGGCCGAGCTGGAAGCCCAGCTCAAGCAGGCTGATGCCGACGGCGCCCGCTTCAAGCTGATCGCCACTGACGGTGTCTTCTCCATGGATGGGGTCATCGCCGACCTCAAATCCATCTGCGATCTGGCCGACAAATACGATGCGCTGGTGATGGTGGATGACTCCCACGCCGTCGGCTTTATCGGCGAGAATGGTCGTGGCACCCACGAATATTGCGGCGTGATGGATCGGGTCGACATCATCACCGGCACCCTGGGCAAGGCGCTCGGCGGCGCATCCGGCGGCTATACCTCCGGCAAGAAAGAGGTGATCGACTGGCTGCGTCAGCGCTCCCGCCCGTACCTCTTCTCCAACTCGCTGGCCCCCTCCATCGTTGCCGCCACTATCAAGGTGATCGACATGCTGGCGGAAGGTCACGACCTGCGCGCACGTCTGAAAGAGAACAGCCGTTACTTCCGCGAGCGGATGAGCGCCGCCGGCTTCACTCTGGCAGGCGCCGACCACGCCATCATTCCGGTGATGCTGGGGGATGCCAAACTCGCCTCCGAAATGGCGAGCCGCATGCTGGCAGCCGGCATCTATGTGGTGGGCTTCTCCTTCCCGGTCGTGCCCAAGGGTCAGGCCCGCATTCGCACCCAGATGTCTGCCGCCCATACCCGCGAGCAGCTGGACAAGGCGATCGACGCCTTTATCCGCATCGGCCGTGAACTCGGCGTTATCTGATTTGAATCAAGGGGCTGCAGCCCCTTTTTTCTGCATTCATATTGAAGGAACAGCCATGAAAGCACTCTCCAAACTGCACAAAGAGGTCGGCATCTGGATGACGGATGTGCCGGCCCCCGAGCTCGGCCACAACGACCTGCTGATCAAGATCCGCAAAACCGCCATCTGCGGCACCGATATCCATATCTACAACTGGGACGAGTGGTCCCAGAAGACCATTCCGGTACCCATGGTGGTCGGCCACGAATATGTCGGCGAAGTGGTCGCCATCGGTCAGGAGGTGCGCGGCTTCGCCATCGGCGATCGGGTCTCCGGTGAAGGGCATATCACCTGCGGTCACTGCCGTAACTGCCGCGCTGGCCGCACTCACCTCTGCCGCAACACCATTGGTGTTGGCGTCAACCGCCCGGGCGCATTTGCCGAGTATCTGGTGATCCCCGCATTCAACGCCTTCAAGCTGCCGGACAACATCCCGGACGAGCTGGCCGCCATCTTCGACCCGTTCGGCAATGCGGTGCACACCGCCCTCTCCTTCGATCTGGTGGGTGAAGATGTGCTCATCACCGGGGCAGGCCCCATCGGCATCATGGCCGCCGCCGTCTGCCGCCATGTGGGTGCGCGCCACGTGGTAATCACCGACGTCAACGAATACCGGCTGGAGCTGGCCCGCAAGATGGGCGCCACCCGCGCGGTCAACGTGGCCAAGGAGAAGCTGGCCGACGTGATGAGCGAGCTGGGCATGACCGAAGGCTTCGACGTGGGGCTGGAGATGTCCGGCGTCCCGAGCGCCTTCCAGGAGATGCTCGACAAGATGAACCACGGCGGCAAGATCGCCATGCTCGGCATCCCCCCCTCCACCATGGCCATCGACTGGAACAAGGTGATCTTCAAGGGGCTGTTTATCAAAGGGATCTATGGCCGCGAGATGTTCGAGACCTGGTACAAAATGGCCAGCCTGATCCAGTCCGGGCTGGATCTCTCCCCCATCATCACCCACAGATTCCACATCGACGAATTCCAGCAGGGGTTCGATGCGATGCGTTCCGGCCACTCCGGCAAGGTGATCCTGAGCTGGGATAAATAACCCTTTTCACCCCTTGGTTACTCGAAACCCGGCGAATGCCGGGTTTCTTTTTATCTCCACCACCCAAATTGCCGTGATATCGGCCAAAACTTTGTACGCAGAGTGTTTAACACTTCACACACAAGCGTTTAAATGGCTGTAACTATTCGGTTATAATCCCGTCGTTTACATGGATAATAAAAGACTGCTGGGAGTATATGAGCGTGTTGAAAAAACTGAGCTATTTGCTGGCTGTCGGGATGACGGCCGCCAGCTTGTCTGGGGCAGTGCTTGCTGCCGATGAGATGTCACCGGAAGCCATTGCCGAGCGGATCAAACCAATCGGTCAGGTCTATACCGCCAAGGATCTGGAAGGTATTGCCGGCGCGAGTGCTGCACCGATGGCGGCCGCCTCTTCCGGTCCCCGCGATGGCGAAACGGTATACAAGGGCGCCTGCTTTGCCTGTCACGACACCGGCGCCGCTGGTGCCCCCAAACGGGGTGACAAGGCAGCCTGGGATCCTCGCATCGCCCAGGGCATTGATACTCTCAAGAAACATGCCATTGAAGGCTTTACCGGCAAGTCCGGCATGATGCCTCCGCGCGGCACCTGTGCGAACTGTAGTGATGAAGAGATTGAAAACGCCATCCACTACATGATCGACAAGCTGTAAGTATTTGAAAGGGCCGCAATTGCGGCCCTTTCAATCTATCGGCTTCCGACTACTCTTGTAAGGTAGACATATCGGGAGTTGCACATGTCGTCCCAATTCATCGAACCCCACTACTCAACTCCTCTGTTGGCGTTGGTCTCTGCCATTATGGACTTCCCGGCGCCACAAACCGCCACGTCTGACGATTACGATGCCCTGATCCAGCAGATTGACCAACTCTGCCCGCTGCAACATTTCGGCATGCTGGGCCTCTCCGATACCGGTCTGAACTGGCTTTACGCCTACAAGGTCAGCGATATCTTCAAGCAACAGCTGGGCCGGGAGCAGTCCCGCATCACAGATCAGCTCACCCAGCTGGATGAGGCCGAAGGGTGGTGTGTCTTCCCCATCGAGCATGGCCAGATACAGTGGTTGCTGGCGCGTGGCACCCCCGCCGACCTGCCAACCCTGCGTCTGCTGCTGGAGTGTCTGGCCAAACGGCTGACCGAAACCCAGGCGGGATCCCATCTCACCGAGCTCCCTTCACCGCTGATCCGCAAAGACCCGAACTGGAAAAAGAAAATCGAGAGCATCAGCCGCATCATGCGGCTCGCCAATACCCTGCCGGCTCAGGCGCTCTTCTCCCAACTGGAGGCGGTACTGCGCCAGATGCTTACCATTGAGGACATGCTGCTGGTCAGGTTAACCAGTCAGAAGCTGGAAAAGATCTACCCTGCCCATCCCCATCAGGGAGACGAGTTCATCAGCGGCTTGTGCCACAGCACCAGCAATATCGAGGTGAGCAGGGAGTCACGCTACTGGCACAGCATGCCGCTGCGGCTGCAACAACAGTACTTCGCCCACTTCATCATCAGCACGGCTCAACCGCTGGAGACCGACGACAAGCTGTTTCTCGACTTCCTGCGTGGTCAGCTCACCCTGCTGCTGGAGCTGAGACGGATCCGCCAGCAGCTCAACGACATCAATACCGAAGACTCCATCAACCAGCGGCTGCAACAGCTGCGTCAGACCAACCTCAGGCTGCAAAAGCAGCTCAAGCAGCATCAGGAGCTGGAACGGCGGCTGCAATTCGATGCGCTTCACGACCCGCTGACCCAACTGCCCAACCGCGCGCTGTTGATGAACCACCTCAACCACGCCATGACCCACTACAACCGCTACAAATCGCCGGGATTCGCGGTGATTTTTATCGATGTGGATCATTTCAAGCAGATCAATGACACCCTGGGCCACAGCGCTGGCGATCAGCTCCTCAAGGAGGTGAGCCGCCGCCTGCAAACCTGTATCCGACAAAACGATCTGGTGGCCAGACTGGGGGGCGACGAGTTTGTCATCTATCTGGACAGCAGCAAGAGCGACGATGACATCAGCCCGGTACTGAACCGCATCATCAGCCGCCTCTCCTACCCGTTCCGGCTACTCGGCAACGAGTTGAGCATTACCGTCAGCCTTGGGGTATCGAGCGTCTCCGAGCAAACCTCAGATATCAGCCAGCTGCTCCATCAGGCCGACTTGGCCATGTATCAGGCCAAACGCAATGGTCGCAGTCGCATCGTCAGCTACTCGGATGATTGCATCAACCAGAACTGGAATTCACCGGAAGAGATGCTGGCCAGAGCCCTGCGGGAGGGGCGTATCGTCCCCTACTTCCAGCCTGTGATCCGGCTGCAGGATAGCCGCCTGACCGGACTGGAGGTGATGGCGCGCTGGCTGACCGAGGAGGGGATTCTGAAGGATGCGTTCGACTTTATTCCGCTGGCAGAGCAGTGCGGCCTGATTCTGGAGCTGGATTACCAGATCCTGCGCCACACCTGTCAGCAACTGAAGAACTGGCTGCCAATCTCCGGGCAGGGCAAGTTCAAGGTCGCCATCAATCTGTCGGGCAAGCATCTGGTCAACCACGACCATATCATGCGGCTAATGGGAATTATCGAAGAGGAGGGGGTCGCCCCCGGCTATCTGATTTTTGAATTCAACGAGCGGGAGCTGTCGCGGCAAGATTCCGATGCGCTGGCATCCCTGCACGAGCTGCGCGCCAAGGGTATCCAGATCAGCCTCGATGATTTCGGCACCGGCTTCTCCTCCCTCAACGCCTTGTTCCACTTCCCGGTGGATTACATCAAGGTGGATGACAGCTTTACCCAGCGGATGCTGCAATCACCCAAAGATTTGGCGCTGATCCGCGCCATGCGGGATATCTGTCAGGATCTCGATTACACCCTGGTGGTCGAGGGGATCGAGAACCAACAGCAGTTGCAGAAGCTGATTGATATCGGCTGCCGGATGGGGCAAGGGCGCTATATCTCTCCGCCCATGCCGGGAGCAGACATAGTACCACTACTGACCCCGGCCAATCCTTAGGGTTAATCCTTCTTGAACAACGCCCGCAGGTTGGCAACACCGACCTGCCCCTTCTGCTGGCGCTCCTCGGCAGTCACCTTCTTCTGGTTTTCCCATTCAAGATCATCCTGCGGCAGCTCCAGCAGGAAGCGGCTTGGCTCCGGACGTACCGACTCGCCAAACTGGCGCCGCTCCTTGCAGAGGGTGAAGGTCAGTTCGGTCTGAGCCCGGGTGATCCCCACGTAGGCGAGACGCCGCTCCTCCTCCACATTGTCCTCGTCAATGCTGGTCTGGTGGGGCAGCAAGCCCTCCTCCATCCCCACCATGTAGACATAGGGGAACTCCAACCCCTTGGAGGCATGCAGCGTCATCAACTGCACCTGATCGGCGTCATCCTCCCCCTCGTTGCGTTCCATCATGTCGCGCAGGGTGAGGCGAGTGACCACCTGAGCCAGCGTCATCGACTCCTCCAGCTCATCCCCTTCCAGCATCTCGGTGATCCAGCGATAGAGGGTGGAGACGTTCTGCATCCGCATCTCGGCCGCTTTCGGGCTGGGCGAGGTCTCGTAGAGCCACTCTTCGTAGTGGATCTCCTTGATCATGTCCCGCACCGCCTCCACCGGATTACCGCGCAGCGCCTGATCGCCAAGGCGTACCAGCCAGTTGGTAAATGCCTGCAGGGCCACGAGGCCACGGCCGGAGAGGTGCTGCTCCAGCCCCAGCTCGAAGCTGGCGGCAAACAGACTCTTGCCGCGCTGGTTGGCGTATTGGCCAAGCTTTTCGAGGGTGGTGGGGCCGATCTCGCGACGCGGCAGGTTGACCACCCGCAGAAAAGCGGTGTCCTCATCCGGATTCACCAGCAGCTTGAGGTAGGCCATGATGTCCTTGATCTCGGTGCGGGAGAAAAACGAGGTGCCACCGGAGATACGGTAAGGAATCCGGTTGGTCATCAGCGCCTTCTCGAAGATGCGCGACTGATGGTTGCCCCGATAGAGGATGGCGTAATCCTTGAACCGGGTGCGGTTCATAAACTTGTGGCCCATCATCTCGGCAGCGATCCGCTCCGCTTCGTGCTCCTCGTTCTTGGCGAACAGCACCTTGAGCTTCACCCCCTCATCCAATTCGGAGAAGAGCGCCTTGTCATAGACGTGCGGGTTGTTGGCGATCAGGATGTTGGCGCACTTGAGGATACGCCGCTTGGAGCGGTAGTTCTGCTCCAGCTTGATCAGCTTGAGGCTGGGGAAATCTTCGCTCAGCAGCACCAGATTCTGCGGCTTGGCACCGCGCCAGGAGTAGATGGACTGGTCGTCGTCCCCCACCACGGTAAAACGGGCCCGCTCGCCGACGATCTGCTTCACCAGCTCGTATTGGCTGGTGTTGGTGTCTTGGTACTCATCGACCAGCAGATAGCGGATCTTGTTCTGCCAGCGCTCGCGCACCTCCTGATTGCTCTTGAGCAGCAGGGTCGGCATCACGATGAGGTCGTCAAAATCCAGCGCATTATAGGCCACCATCTGGCGGTGATAACGCTCGTAGAGCTGGGCCATCAACACCTCTTCCGGCCCGCGAGCAATGCGCATGGCGCGGGCGGGCAGGATAAGATCGTTCTTCCAGTTGGAGATTTGGCTGATAAGGGCCGAGAGCTTGTCCTTGTCGTTGTCGAGCTCGTCTTCAGTCAACTCTTTCAGCAGCGCCAGCTGGTCGGTGTCATCGAACAGGGAGAAGTTCGCCTTGAGATTCAGGCTCTTGTGCTCACGACGAATGATATCGAGACCCAGGGTATGGAAGGTGGAGACCATCAGACCCCGCGCCTCCTTGCGCCCCAGAGTCTGGCCGACCCGCTCCTTCATCTCCCGCGCCGCCTTGTTGGTAAAGGTGACCGCGGCGATGTTGCGCGCACTGTAGCCGCACTGCTGCACCAGATAGGCAATCTTGTTGGTGATGACGCGGGTCTTGCCCGATCCGGCACCCGCCAGCACCAGACAAGGGCCGGAGACATACTTGACCGCTTCGTTCTGATTGGGGTTGAGCTTCATGGGCCGGATCTCTTGGCTTATGATGAGGGGCGGCATTGTACCAGAAATCACCCGATGAGCCGTACCTGATGCAAGGCAGGCAACCGCCATTCCGGCTTATCGCGCCTTGTGTTCGGGCGCTATTTTCAGGATCATGGCCGACCTTTCGAGATGATGACTTTTTCCAGATGATGAGGGGAGCATGAATCAGCAACAGCACAACCAACTGCGCAGCCAGTTTCCGGCCTTGGCGCAGGAGGTAAACGGCCACCCTCTGGTCTATCTGGACAACGCTGCCACCACCCAGAAACCACAAGCGGTACTGGATGCCATCGCTCACTACTACCGGGTCGACAACGCCAACGTGCACCGTGCCGCCCACGCCCTGAGTGGCCGCGCGACCCGCGCCTTCGAAACAGCCCGCGAGACGGTCGCCCGCTTCATCAATGCACCCCGCAGCCATGAGGTGATCTGGACCCGCGGCACCACGGAAGCGATCAATCTGGTAGCCCAGAGCTGGGGGATGAGCGAGCTCAAGGCGGGGGATGAAATCATCCTCAGTACGCTGGAGCACCACGCCAATATCGTCCCGTGGCAACTGGTCGCCCAGCGTACCGGCGCGGTGATCCGGGTTATCCCACTCGATAAGCGGGGCGATCTCGATCTGGCCGCCTATCACGCCATGCTGGGACCACGCACCCGGCTCGTGAGCGTGGCCCACGTATCCAATGCCCTCGGTACTGTCAATCCGGTCAAAGAGATGGTGGCAGCGGCCAAGGCGGTTGGCGCCGTGACGCTGATCGACGGTGCTCAGGCGGTGGCTCATCTCGACGTCGATGTGCAAGCCATCGGTTGCGACGTCTACGCCTTCTCCGGCCACAAGCTCTATGGTCCGACCGGCATCGGCGTGTTGTGGGGTCGTTCCGAGCTATTGGAACGGATGCCGCCCTGGCAAGCTGGTGGCGAGATGATCGATCGGGTCAGTTTCAGCGGCACTACCTTCAATACCCTGCCTTTCAAATTCGAGGCGGGCACCCCCCATATCGCTGGCGCTATCGGCCTCGCCGCCGCCATCGACTTTGTGATGGGGCAAGATAGGGAATGGCTCGCCCAACATGAGCAGGCACTGACCGACTATCTGGTAGCTGGCCTGCAACAAGTGCCGGGGTTGCGTCTGGTCGGCGAACCCGGCCAACGCGCCGGTGCGGTCTCTTTCTTGCTCGACGACATCCACCCGCAAGATGCTGCTACCCTGCTCGACATGCAGGGTATCGCCCTGCGAGTCGGCCATCACTGCGCCATGCCGCTGATGGAATCCCTCGGGATCGGCGGCACCATGCGCGCCTCGCTGGCTTGCTACAACAATCGGGATGATGTCGACGCCCTGCTGGCCGCCCTGCACAAACTCTGTGACTTCTTCTAAGGCAGACAACCGAATGAGTGACCTCGCAAGCTATACCCAGATTGGCCTTGAGCCCAACGCCGACACCATCCGCCAGCAGTTTGCCGCCGCCCACGGCTGGGAGAACCAGTATCGGCTCATCATCCAGCTCGGCAAGCAGCTGCCAGCGCTACCCGCCGAATGGCAGCAGGAGGAGTTCCGCCTCAAGGGGTGTGAAAGCCAGGCTTGGCTGAAGGGAGAACAAAGCGAGGATGGCTGCTGGCACTTTGCCTGTGATTCCGATGCTCGCATCGTGCGTGGCCTTATCGTCATCGTGCTGGCGGCACTCAACCACCAATCGTCTGCGGCGATCCAGGCCTTTGATATGGAAGGGTATTTCACCGAACTGGGACTTGAGAAACACTTGAGCCCGTCACGAGGTAACGGGCTCAGAGCGATCGTGCTGGCGATCCGGGAGCAGGCAGTCTAACCCGCCTTGTTCAGTGGTCGATTAGGCTTCGCCAATCGACCCGGCGTTTTCATTCCCTGCCTCTTTCTCGGCGCGGGCGCCCCGCTCGGCAATCTTCTTCAATACCCGGGACGCGGCAACCAGCCCAAAGGTTGCCGTCACCGGCGTCACGGCGCCAAAACCGGAGGCGCAATCCATCTTCATGGTGCCATCGCTGGCTGCCTTGGCCTGGCAAGTGCCACCATTGCCATCCGGATAGCTCAGCTGCTCGGTTGAGAAGACACACTCCACCCCGAATTTGCGCGCCGGATTCTTGCTGAAGTTGTGCAATCGGCGCAGATCGGAACGCACCTTGGCCGCCAACGGGTCTTGAATAGTCTTGGCCAGATCGGCCACAGTGATCTGGGTCGGATCCATCTGCCCGCCAGCACCACCCGCCACAATCACCGGGATCTTGTTACGCTTGCAGAAGGCAATCAGCGCCACCTTGGCCTTGACCGAATCGATGGCGTCCACCACATAGTCAAACTCTCGCTTGATATGCTCGGCCAGGTTGTCGGCGGTGACGAAATCGTCCACCTCGATCACTTCGCAATCCGGATTGATGCCGCGAATGCGCTCCGCCATCACCTCGGTTTTGAGGCGACCAACAGTCCCCTGCATGGCGTGGATCTGGCGATTGGTGTTGGTGATGCAGATATCGTCCATGTCTATCAGGGTGATCTGGTTGATACCGGCACGGGCCAGCGCCTCGGCCGCCCAGGAGCCTACGCCGCCGATCCCCACCACACAGACCTTGGCCTGGCTAAAGGAACGCAAGGCGTTCTGACCATAAAGACGGGCAATGCCCCCGAATCGCTGTAGATATTCCGCTTTCATACCACCACCTTGCTTGAGGGCGGCCATTATAACGGCAACCAGAGCCAGCGGCGATGGCATAACCGGAGAAAATCGGGGAGGGAAAACAGAGAAACGGCGGAGAAGAGAGAATGAACGGTCAATTATCAGGCTATTTGCTGAATTGCAGACAATAAAAAACCCCGCTCGATGAGCGGGGTTTCTTGTATTGGGTGCCTGGCAGTGTCCTACTCTCGCATGGCGAATGCCACACTACCATCGGCGCTACCGCGTTTCACTTCTGAGTTCGGCATGGGATCAGG